>JAEWEX010000349.1 GCA_023389135.1 Pseudomonadota bacterium
GTCCCGTTCGTGGCTCTTGCGCTGGCGGGCAGCCTGTCGGCCGCCGCGGCCCAGGAGGTGCGCGTGTACAACTGGTCGGACTATATCGACGAGGATCTCTTGCAGGAGTTCACCGCCGAGACCGGCATCAAGGTGGTCTACGACGTGTTCGACAGCAACGAACTCCTGGAGACCAAGCTGGTCACCGGCGGTTCGGGCTACGACGTCGTGGTGCCCACCGCGACCTTCCTGAAGCGCCAGATCGCGGCCGGCGTGTTCCGCAAGCTCGACCGGTCCAGGCTGCCGAACCTCTCCAACATGTGGCCGCAGATCGCCGAGCGGGTCGCCACCTACGACCCCGGCAACGAATACTCCGTCAACTACATGTGGGGCTCGACCGGCATCGGCTACAACGTCGCCAAGGTGCGCGAGGCGCTGGGCGCGGATGCGCCGGTGGAAAGCTGGAAGCTGGTCTACGATCCCGAGACGGTGGCGAAGCTCAAGGGCTGCGGCGTCATGCTGCTGGACAGCCCGGAGGATCTGCTGCCCTCGGTCATGGCCTATATCGGCCTGAAGCCGGACATGAACGACACCGCGTCCATCGAGAAGGCCGGCGAGCATCTGGCGCAGGTCACGCCCCATGTCCTCAAATACCATTCGTCGGAATACATCTCCGCGCTCGCCAATGGCGACATCTGCGTGGCGGTGGGCTATTCGGGCGACATCTTCCAGGCCCAGTCGGAGCAGGCGGACGGCGTCGAGGTGGAGTACGCCATCCCGCAGGAGGGCGCCCAGCTCTGGTTCGACCAGATGGCGATCCCGGCCGACGCGCCCCATCCCGACGAGGCCCACGCCTTCATCAACTTCATGATGAAGCCGGACGTGATCGCCCGCGCCACCAACTATGTCAGCTACGCCAACGGCAACCTCGCCTCGCGCGAGTTCGTGGACGAGGCCATTTCCGGCGATCCGCGCATCTATCCCGACGACGAGATGATGAGCCGCCTTTTCACCGTCGCGACCGTGGAGGACCCGCGCGTCCAGCGCGTCATCACCCGCACCTGGACCCGCGTGAAGAGCGGCACCTGAGCGGGATCGGGCCGACATGGCGACACGGGGATTCGGGCCGGTCCGGCGGAAGTTCGCGCCGTGGGAGGCGCCAGGCGCGGCGCCGCTGATCCGCTTCGACAACGTCACCAAGCGGTTCGGCGATTTCGTCGCCGTGGACGGGCTGTCGCTCGACATCCACGAGCGCGAGTTCTTCGCGCTGCTGGGGCCGTCGGGCTGCGGCAAGACCACGCTGATGCGCATGCTGGCGGGCTTCGAGGAGCCGAGCGCGGGGCGCATCACGCTGGGCGGCAGCGACCTCGCGGGCGTGCCGCCTTATCGCCGGCCGACCAACATGATGTTCCAGTCCTACGCGCTGTTTCCCCACATGAGCGTTGCCGACAACGTCGCCTTCGGCCTGAAGCAGGACGGCATGCCGGGGCCCGAGCGCGAGCGGCGGGTGGGCGAGATGCTGGCGATGGTCAAGCTCGAGGCGTTCGCCCGGCGAAAGCCGCACCAGCTCTCCGGCGGCCAGCGTCAGCGCGTCGCGCTGGCCCGCGCGCTCGCCCGCAGGCCGAGGGTGCTGCTGCTGGACGAACCTCTGGGCGCCCTCGACAAGAAGCTGCGGCAGGAGACCCAGTTCGAGCTGATGGACATCCAGATGGAGCTCGGCACCACCTTCCTCATGGTCACCCACGACCAGGAGGAGGCCATGACCATGGCCGACCGCATCGCCGTGATGGACCATGGCCGCATCGTGCAGGTGGCGACGCCCGGCGAGATCTACGAGCAGCCGAACTCGCGCTACGTGGCGGAGTTCGTCGGCGACATCAACATGTTCGAGGGCCGGGTGGTGCAAGCCGCCGGCGGCGAGGTCCGGCTGGCGAGCGGGGAGGCGGGCATGCTGGCCGTCGCGACCGATGCCGCGCCCGCCCGCGACACCACCGCCTGGATCGCGGTGCGCCCGGAAAAGACGAGGCTGTCTCCCGAGCCGCCGCCGCCGGGAACCGCGAACCACCTCGCCGGCACCGTCTACGACATCGCCTATCTCGGCGACTGGACGATCTACCTGGTCGCGCTCCCGGGCGGCAGGATCGTGCGCGCGAGCCAGGCCAACGCGACCCGCACCGTCGAGCGGCCCATGACGTGGGACGATCCGGTCCATCTGTGGTGGACGCCGGATGCCGGCGTCCTGCTGCTGAAATGATGCGCCCGCAACTTCCTTCCGCCCTTCTCCCACGGGGAGAAGGTGGCCCGGAGGGCCGGATGAGGGCGCGGGCGGCGCAAGCCTTGCTGCGGCCTGTGTCCCTCACCCGCCCGCTCCGCGGGCACCCTCTCCCCTGGGGAGAGGGGTTCCGTTCCCTTCTCCCATGGGGAGAAGATGGCCCGGAGGGCCGGATGAGGGCGCGGGCGGCGCAAGCCTCGCTGCGGCCTGTCACCCTCACCCGCCCGCTCCGCGGGCACCCTCTCCCCTGGGGAGAGGGGTTCCGTTCCCTTCTCCCATGGGGAGAAGATGGCCCGGTAGGGCCGGATGAGGGG
>JAEWEX010000353.1 GCA_023389135.1 Pseudomonadota bacterium
TCGAAGCCAAGTCGCCGGCGGGCGATTTCCTGGAGGCGGCCATCCGCGGCGAGCGTCGGCACCTCGCGGTGGATCTCGATCACGGCGGCGATGTCGCTGGAGAGCGCGGCCGACAGCCGCCGCGTCACGAGTTCCCAGTGCCGCTCCATGAACACATAGGCGACCACCGACTGCAGGATGACGATCGGCGCGATGATGATGATCAGCGAGCGCGCGAACAGGCCCTTGGGCATGGCGCGGCCGAAGGCGTTGATGGCGCGCGTCGGCGCCCTGGCCGCAACGTGCATGGCCTCCCGGAGGCGCGGCGGCCGGATGATGTGCGTCATGGATCGACGAGCAACCTGTAGCCGATTCCGCGCACGGTCTGGAGATAGGCCGGGTTTGCAGGATCGCGCTCGATCTTGCGACGCAGCCGGTTGATCTGCACGTCGACCGCCCGCTCGCCCGCCGCGCCCGGTCCCGCCAGCGCCAGGCGCGGCACCGTCTCGCCGTGCTTCTGTGCGAGGGTCCGCAGCATCTGGCGTTCGCGCTCCGTGAGCCGGATGAGTTCGTCGCCCGATCTGAGTTCGCCGCGGCCCGGCTCGAACGAGAACGGGCCGAAGTTGACCGCCTCGCCGGGCCGCGTGGCGGCAGGAGCGAGCCGGCGCAGGATGTTGTTGATCCGTAGCAGCAGTTCCCGCGGCTCGAACGGCTTCGGCATGTAGTCGTCGGCGCCGACCTCCAGCCCCGCGATGCGTTCGTCGGGCTCGGCCCGGGCTGTAAGCATCAGGATCGGCACGCGCGAGGAGGCGCGCAGCGACGCCGCCAGTTCAAGCCCGCTCTCGCCGGGCATCATGACGTCGAGCACCAGAAGGTCGAACGCCATTCCTCCGAGCTTGGCCCGGGCCTCCCCGGCGTCCGCCGCCGTGGTGACCCGGTATCCGTTGTCGGCCAGGAACCGCGCCAGAAGGGTGCGGATGCGGTTGTCGTCGTCGACCACGAGCAGGTGCGGCGCGTCGTCGGCCAGCGAGGCGGGCTCGCGGGACACGTCCGTCAGGCCCCGCTGCCGTTTCCGCCGGTGATGCGGCGCAGCACCGCGTCGCGCTCGCCGTCGTCGATCATCCCGGACAGGAACCTCGCCGCGGCATCGCGACCGTTCTCGCCGGTCGCGGCCACTGCTTCGGCGATCCGGCGGGTTTGCAGATCGGCAAGCTCGAGCGCCAGCGCCGCACCTTTTTCCGTGGCGTGCAGCAGGCGCTGGCGGCGGTCCAGCGTACCGGCGCGGCTCTCGATGAACCCCTGGTCCACCAGCTCACGCAGCACCCGGCCGAGGCTCTGCTTGGTGATCTTCAGGATGTCCAGCAACTCGGTGACCTTCAGGCCGGGATGCCGGTTTACGAAATGCAGGACGCGGTGATGGGCCCGTCCGAAGCTGTAGCTCGACAGGATGGCGTCGGGGCCGCGGACGAAGTCGCGATACGCGAAGAACAGGAGCTCGATCAGCAGGAAATCGGGCGTCGTGTCATCGGGCGCGTCGTGGCTTCGCCGGTGGGGCGGAGGGCGGTGTCCCGCGTCATGCGCAATTACGTCAGCCATATTGACATAAATCGGTTGGATCGTTATCGATAAGAGGCCAACCGCGAAACGACCTTGCTCAAGACCTGGCATTCGCGGTCAAATCCTGCCGAAGGCGCTCTGCGACGCCGCCGGCGGATCAGACGATACCGGCTCCGGCCCCTTGAGGCAAAAGCCGGATTTGACGAGTAGATCGGCGCCGCGGCCGTGACAAGAGCCGCCCGTCGCCCAAGGAGACGAGACGATGGCAGGTGAACCTTTCGACCAGCTCAGCGGCATCATCTGGATGGACGGGGAGATGGTCCCCTGGTCCGACGCCAAGGTGCATGTGCTGACCCACGGGCTGCACTACGCCAGTGCGGTGTTCGAGGGTGAGCGTGCCTATGGCGGCACCATCTTCAAGCTCGACGAGCACTCCCGCCGCCTGCAGGAAAGCGCCCGGCTGCTGGACTTCGAGATCCCCTACACGCTCGACGAGATCAACAAGGCGAGCGAGGCCACGCTGGCCGCGCAAGGCTTTACCGACGCCTATGTCCGCCCGATCGCGTGGCGGGGCAGCGAGATGATGGGCGTCTCCGCCCAGAAGAACAGGATCCACCTCGCCATCGCGGTGTGGGAGTGGCCCAGCTATTTCGATCCGGCGCAGCGGCTCAAGGGCCTCCGGCTCGACATGGCGGACTGGCGCCGGCCCGATCCGCGCACCATCCCCTGCAAGTCGAAGGCCGCGGGCCTCTACATGATCTGCACGCTCTCCAAGCATGCCGCCGAGCGCAAGGGCTTCGCCGACGCGCTGATGCTGGACTGGCGCGGCCAGATCGCGGAGTGCACCGGGGCCAATGTGTTCTTCGTCAAGGACGGCAAGCTCCATACGCCGACGCCCGACTGCTTCCTCGACGGCATCACGCGCCGCACCGCCATCGATCTCGCCAGGCGACGTGGCCTAGAGGTGATCGAGCGCGCGATCATGCCCGACGAGATGGAGGGCTTCGAGCAGTGCTTCATCACGGGCACGGCAGCCGAGGTGACGCCCGTCGCCGAGATCGGCCCCTACCGCTTCGAGGTCGGCCAGATCACGCAGACGCTGATGGCGGACTACATGGCCGAGGTAAAGCCCAAGCAGACGGCGACCGCCGCCGCCTGACCTTGATCGTCTAGGGCATCGACGACAGCGCCGGCCCCTGGGCCGGCGTTTGCCGTTCAGCGACGATCCGCTCCATGCGGGCATGGAAGGCCGGGGCCGTCGCGGGCTCCGGTCGAAGCGCGTCGAGGACGATATCTGCCGCCATTGTCGTCAGGTCGTGGGCGGTGCGGGCGGCGAAGATGCCCAGAACGAGCGCACCGGCCGCCATGGACGAGAACCACAGCATCGGCACGGAGGACATGCCCCCTGACCCCGCGATGCCCATCTCCGCCATGCGGCCCATCAGAGCGGTTCCGCTGGTGTTGGCGACATAGAGCGTGGCGGCGAGCAGTCCGTAGGAAACGATGGCCGACGACGTCAGAACGCAAGGTCCGCGCGTGCGGATGGCGATCCATGCGCCGGCGAGGCCGAGCGCAACCACCATCCAGAGCGACAGCGCATTCGACAGTTCGTAGCTCGCCGCGAGATCGGCGAAGCCCGCGGCCCGCAGGCTGCGGGCGCGTTCCAGCAGGGTCGCGTCCATGAACCATGACATCTGCGGCACATAGCCGGGGACCTCGTGCGTCAGCCCCTCGCCATGGGAGGCCAGCGCTGCGACTACCGCCACGTAGAACACGCCGAAGCCGAACGACATGCGGCGGAGAGCGCCGGCACCGTCCATGTCCCCTTGCCTCGCGCGTTAACGGGTCGTTAACCGAAGGCTAGGCCGGCAACGGCGGCGCGGACAGCAGTTCGCCAAAACCTGGTTAACGGATGCGTCTGCAACTTTCAGACAGAGCTGCGGCCTGGCGATATTGCGGGCTGCCTTTCGCCAGGCATTGGGCCGGCGGAGGTGGAGGGTCTATCCGCGATCCCATCGCGCGGCGGCGGCGTCATCATCGCCCTTGGCCTCGACCCATTCGGCCAGAGTGCCGTCGGACCGCTCCTCCTTCTTCCAGAAGGGCGCCCGCGTCTTGAGGTAGTCCATCAAGAAGCTGGCGGCCGCGAACGCCGCCTCGCGATGGGCGGACGCGCAGGCAGCGAGAACGATGACTTCTCCCGGCACCACGCGGCCAAAGCGGTGGACCACGGTGACGCCGAGGAGCGGCCAGCGCGAGGCTGCCTCCGCCGCGACGCGGCCGATCTCCTCCTCGGCCATGCCGGGATAATGCTCCAGGTGGAGGGCGGCGAGCCGTCCGCCTTCGCTGCGGCACAGGCCGGTGAACGCCACGACCGCGCCGATGTCGGTTCGGCCCTCGGACAGCCGCGCGGTCTCCAGGGCGAGATCCACGGGTTCCTGCTGGACGGCGATGCGCATGGCGGCCTCAGCCGCCCGTCATGGGCGGGAAGAACGCGACCTCTCCGGCGCCCGCAAGCGCGGCGTCCGGCTGGACGTGGCGGCGGTCGATGGCCGCGCGCACGACGCCGGCCGGGAAGGCGTGCTCGTATTCGGGCCCGCGGGTCCTGAGCCACGAAACGAGATCGGCGACGGTGGCCACATCCCGGGGAGGATCGAGTTGCTCCTCGGCGCGGCCGACCCGCTCACGGACCCAGGCGAAGTACACGATCCTCACGGCCGGTCCTCGAACACCTCGCGCAATCCGGCGCGGAAATAATCGTATCCCGTGTAGAGCGTCAGCAGCGCCGAGACCCAGAGCAGCGCAAGGCCGACATCCGTGACGCCCGGCAGGATGCGGTCGCCCGCCGGACCCGACAACAGGAACCCGACCGCGACCAGTTGCGCCGTGGTCTTCCACTTGGCGAGGCGCGTGACCGGGACGCTGACCCTGAGTTCCGCCAGGAATTCGCGCAGCCCGGAGACGAGGATTTCCCGCGACAGGATGACCAGGGCCGCCCACAGCGACCAGCCGTCGATGGTGCCGTCATTGGTGAGCGCCAGCAGGCAGGCCGCCACCAGCAGCTTGTCCGCTATCGGGTCCAGCATGCGCCCCAGCGCCGACTGCTGGCCCCATGCGCGGGCGAGGTAGCCGTCGACGAAATCGGTGATCGCCGCGACGATGTAGAGCCCCAGCGCCAGCCAGCGCAGCGAGACGTCCTCCGCCACGATGCAGCCGACGACCACCGGAACCGCCGCGATGCGGGCATAGGTGAGGATGTTGGGCAGGCTCCAGGCATGGGCCTGGCTCGCCTTCAGCGCGTCGCTCATGGGTCGCGACGGAACACGAGCCGGAGGGTCACGTCAATCGGACGAAGGGTCCCAGGCACGTGATCAGCCACGTCCGGGATGGAAGAAGTCATAGATCAGCTTCGCCGTCTGGCGGTTGATGCCGGTCACGCGCTCCAGGTCCGCCGTGCCGGCGCGCGCCACGGCCTTGGCCGTGCCGAAATGCGCCAGCAACGCCCGCTTGCGCCCCGGCCCGATGCCGGCGATCTCGTCCAGCGGGCTGCGGGTCATCTCCTTCTTGCGCCGCGCGCGATGGGTGCCGATGGCGAAGCGGTGGGCTTCGTCGCGCAGGCGCTGCACGAAGTAGAGCACGGGGTCTCGCGGCTCTAGGGTGAAGGGGGGGCGGCCGGTCATGTGGAACACCTCGCGCCCGGCGTCGCGGTCGACGCCCTTCGCGACGCCGACAAGCGGCACGCGGTCGATGCCGAGGTCGGCCATGATGGCGCGCGCCGCCGCGAGCTGGCCGGCGCCTCCGTCCACGATCACCAGATCGGGCCAGGCCGGCATCGCTCCGGCCTCTCCGCGCTCGCCATCGGGCGGAGCCTCCTTGGCGAGCCGCGCGAAGCGCCGGCGCAGCACCTCGCGCATCATGCCGAAATCGTCGCCCGCCACGGTTTCCGGATCCTTGATGTTGAAGGTGCGGTAATGGGCCTTGGCGAAGCCCTCCGGGCCGGCCACGATCATGCCGCCGACCGCGTTGGCTCCCATGATGTGGCTGTTGTCGAACACCTCGATACGACGGGGAGACGCGTCGAGCCCGAGCGTCTCTGCAAGCCCCTGCAGGAGCCTGGTCTGCGTCGCGCTCTCCGCCAGGCGGCGGCCGAGAGCGTCGCGCGCATTGTCGAGCGCATGCACCACCAGGTCGCGCTTCTCGCCGCGCTGCGGCACGGCGACGTCCACCTTGCGCGAGGAACGCAACGTCAGCGCCTCGGCCAGCAGCGCGCGGCCCTCGATATCGTGCGACAGCAGGATCAGCCGCGGCGCCGGCTTGTCGTCATAGAACTGGGCGAGAAACGCATCGAGCACCTCTGCGGGACCGAGCGAACGGTCGGCCTTCGGCATGTAGCTGCGGTTGCCCCAGTTCTGGTAGGTGCGGAAGAAGAACACCTCCACGGCCGTCTGCCCGCCGTCCTGGTGCACAGCGAACACGTCCGCCTCTTCCACGGTGCGGGGGTTGATGCCCTGGTGCGACTGCACGGCCGAAAGCGCGGCCAGGCGGTCGCGATAGCGCGCGGCGCGCTCGAAATCGAGTTCTCCGGAGGCCGCCTGCATGGCAGATGACAGGTCGCGCTTCACCTGGTCGCTTCTGCCAGACAGGAAGTCCCGCGCCTCCGACAGCAGCTCCGCATAGGCGGGCAGAGAGATTTCGCCCGTACAGGGCGCGGCGCAGCGCTTGATCTGGTGGAGCAGGCAGGGCCGCGTCCGGCTGTCGTAGACGCTGTCGGAGCACGAGCGCAGCAGAAAGGCCTTCTGCAGCGCCGTGAGGGTGCGGTTCACCGCACCCGCCGACGCGAAGGGGCCGAAATAGTCGCCGGCGAGGCTTCGCGCGCCGCGGTGCTTGAGGATCTGGGGCGCCGGGTGGTCGGTCCTCAGCACGATGTAGGGAAACGACTTGTCGTCCCGCATCAGCACGTTGAACCGCGGCCGCAAGCGCTTGATGAGGTTCGCCTCCAGAAGCAGGGCCTCGGTCTCGGTCTCGGTGGTGACGAACTCCATGGACGCCGTCTCCGCGATCATGCGGGAGATGCGGTGCGCGTGCGCCACGCCGCGGGCGTAGGAGGTCACCCGCTTCTTCAGGCTGCGCGCCTTGCCGACGTAGAGAACCTCGCCGGCGTCATCGACCATGCGATAGACGCCGGGGCTGTCGGGCAGCGTGCGCAGCACGCGGCGGATGGCGTCGGTGCCGCGGCGCAGGGAACTGTCGGCAGTCGATTCGTCCGGCGGGTGGCCGGCGGCGGCGGTCGGGTCTTCGGTCATGGCTTCCAAATTCGGCCCGGCGTGGCGGGACATGGATTCGCTCGCCGCATTATATGGTGCGTCGGGCGCGGGCTGCCGAGCCGCGGCAGCTCATGAGCCTGAGGCGACTTTCGGCGACGGCGGAACCTGTCGAAAAAGCCGAGCTCCGTCACAGAGATACGCCAAGTTCGCCGCGATATGGCTGCATTTGGGACTAATTTCGCGACCATGGTTCGAGCGTGCGGCCGGGGGCATCGGTCGTTCGCTGACGTCCCGCGAGGAACCGGCGCCATCCGACCGCAGTTGAAGCTGGGGGCAGGGCCGGAACCGCAGCAGCGCGGTGCGTCAGAGCCCGAGTAAGCGTTCAAACGAGGTGCACCCATGTTGAAGAATTACCGCTTGCTGGCCGCAGCGGCCGCGATCGCGGCGGTTCCGGCAGCCGCGCTGGCAGCCGATCTGCCGCCGCCCTATTCGCCGCCGCCCGCCGCCGAGGCGATGCCTTTCACGCCCGCGAGCGCCTATGACTGGTCCGGCTTCTACGGCGGTGTCCATGGCGGCTATGCCTGGGGCGAGTTCGAGACTGACGGCCTCGATTTCGGTTCTGTCGACGCCGATGGCGACGGCTTCTTCGGCGGTGTCCAGGCCGGCTACAATGCCCAGTTCGGCAACATCGTCGCGGGCCTTGAGGCCGACTGGTCGTGGTCCGGCATCGACGGCGACGACAACGACAACCTCGGCGACATCTCGGCTGACCTGAACTGGTTCGGAACCGCGCGCGGCCGCGTTGGCTACGCCTGGGACCGGGTGTTGTTCTACGG
>JAEWEX010000366.1 GCA_023389135.1 Pseudomonadota bacterium
CGCGCAGCCCGAGGCCGCGCCGGTCGAGCCTGCGCATGAGCCTGCGGAACCCGCAGCCGCCGGTGCGCCCCGCGAGAAAAGTCGCCCTCCCCGCGAACCCCGTGCGCCGCGCGAGGCCGAGCCGCAGAGGCAGGCGCGCCCTGCGCAGGATGACCGTCCGGCCCGCGGCCAGCGGCCGCCCCGCGACGGCCAGCGCCCGCGGCGGGACGCCGATGACGGCCCCTCCCCGGTCGGGCTCGGCGACCATGTGCCCGCCTTCCTGCTGCGGCCGGTGCGTCCCAAGGGCGCCTGAACCGCCGGCCACTTAACGACGGATTAAGACCGCCCCGATACGCTGCTGCCGCCGCGGAAGACTGAGGTTCCGCGGCCGTCAGTGGCGATGAAACGCCGCATGCGAGGGGCATTCGCATGGATCGTTCGGGGGATGAGCACGGGCGCACGATCGGCTATGCCGACGCCGCGCTGGAACGCATCCGCGCGTTCCGCCACCCCGCCTATCCGCAGAACTACGAGTTCTGGTTTTCCTACGCCACCGGCTTCAACGCCGAGCTGAACCGCGCTGTCAACGAGGCCATCGCCCGCTCCGGATCGCTCACGGAGAAGGAGGCCGAGGCGCTCTACCAGATGCACGTGGTGCCCTCGCGGCTGTCCCACGAGGTCGACGAGGTCGGCTGCAAGATCGTCGACGAGATCAACCAGGTCATGGCGATGATCGATGCCGCGCGCGGCAACGCCACGGCCTATGACCAGTCGCTGTCGGGCATCGAGCGCTCGCTGGACCAGATCGACGACCGCGAGCAGGTCCGCATGATCATCGAGACGCTGGTCGGCGCCACCCGCGAGATGCAGCACGCCAATGTCGGCCTGGAGAACCGCCTGCTGGAGACGCGGCGCGAGATCGTCCGGCTGCAGGAGAACCTGGAGGCGATCCGCGCGGAATCGCTGACCGACCCCCTCACCCAGCTCGCCAACCGGAAGTATTTCGACGCGGCGCTGGAGCGCGCGCTGATGGAGGCGCAGCGCGGCGAACGCGGCTTCTCGCTCCTGGTCAGCGACATCGACAGCTTCAAGTCCTTCAACGACCGCTACGGCCACCTCACCGGCGACCAGGTGCTGCGCCTGGTGGCGCTGGCGGTGAAGCACAACGTCAAGGGCCAGGACGTGGCGGCGCGCTACGGCGGCGAGGAATTCGCGATCATCCTGCCGGAGACGCCGCTGCGCGCGGCGGTGACGCTCGCCGACCACATCCGCCGCGCCGTGATGGGCAAGGAACTGGTGAAGCGCTCGACCGGGGAGAAGCTCGGCCGGATCACCGTGTCGGTTGGGGCCGCCGTGTGGCGGCCCGGCGACAACGCCCAGACCATCGTGGAGCGCGCCGACACCTGCCTCTATTCCGCCAAGCGCGCGGGCCGCAACCGCGTGGTCTGCGAGACCGATCCCGAGCTGCACGTGACCGCCAGCCGGGTGGCGTGAACCGGCTGACCCGGTCAGCCCGCAGGAACCACCGTCTTGCTCCGGCTCGACCGGAGCATCCAGCTTTTCTGGCCAATCCGCGGAAATGTGCCCTCCGGTCAGCCCGGAGCCGACGGGAAAAGCCCGGTCAATGCGCGGGCGCGGCCTCGCCGGATGCGGGCGCAAGCGACACGGACTCGCCGCAGCCGCATGCGCTGACCTGGTTGGGGTTCTTGAACACGAACCGCGACGACATCTTGTCGACCACGTAGTCCATCTCCGAGCCCAGCAGGAACAGCACGGCGGCGGGGTCGACCAGCACGGTCGCGCCCTTGTCCTCGACCACCTCGTCGGAGGGACGCACCTCGGCGGCGTGCTCCATGGTGTATTCCATGCCCGCGCAGCCGCCCTTCTTGATCCCGACGCGCAGGCCGGCCACCGGGCGGTCGGTGCGCGCCATGAGGTCGCGCACGCGCTCGGCGGCGCCGTCGGTCAGCGAGATGATCTTCATCCTGGGTCGTGCGGCGGTCATGCTGTCCTTCCCCCTCGACCGGCCCGGAGCCGGTGACGCGAAGCGGTTGATCGGGCGGCAGGATACGCCTGCGCCCACGACTTGCATATGGGGAGCGCGCGGCGGCGGTTCAAACCGCCTGTCACCACATGTCCAGCGCGACCTTGGCCTCGTCCGACATGCGGCCGTGATGCCAGGGCGGGTCGAACACCATGTTGACCTTGACCTTGCCGACGCCCTGGACCGCGCCGACCGCGTTCTCGACCCAGCCCGGCATCTCGCCGGCGACGGGGCAGCCGGGGGCGGTGAGGGTCATGTCGATGTCGACGTCGCGGTCGTCGTCGATCTCGATGCGGTAGACCAGGCCGAGCTCGTAGATGTCGACCGGGATCTCGGGGTCATAGACGCTCTTGAGCGCGCCGATGATGTCGTCGGTCAGCCGGTCGACCTCTTCCGGCGGGATCGCGGAGGCGGGTGCGGTCTCGGTCATCTCGGATCCTCTCACGCGAAGATGTCGCGCGCCTTCTCCAGTGCGGCCGCCAGCCTATCGATTTCGTCCTCGGTGTTGTAGAGGCCGAACGAGGCGCGGCAGGTGGACGTCACCCCATATCGCGCCAGCAGCGGCTGGGCGCAATGGGTTCCGGCGCGAACCGCGATGCCGGACCGGTCCAGGATGGTGGCGACGTCGTGGGCGTGCGCGCCCTGCATCTCGAACGACACCAGCGCGCCCTTGCCCGGCGCGGCGCCGAAGATCCTGATCGCGTTCATGGCCCCCAGGCGGGCATGGGCGTGGTCGCGCAGCCGCGCCTCGTGGGCGGCGATGGCGTCGCGGCCCAGCGCCGTGACGTAGTCGATGGCGGCGCCCAGCCCCACCGCCTCGACGATGGGCGGCGTGCCGGCCTCGAAGCGGTGCGGCGGGTCGCCATAGGTCACCATGTCCTCGGTGACGTCGCGGATCATCTCGCCGCCGCCCTCGAAGGGCGGCAGCTTGGCGAGCCACTCCTTCTTGCCGTAGAGCACGCCGATGCCGGTCGGCCCATAGAGCTTGTGGCCGGTGAAGACGTAGAAGTCGGCGTCCAGGTCGCGAACGTCGACCGTGGCGTGGACCGCCGCCTGGCTGCCGTCGACCATCACCGGGATGCCGCGCGCATGGGCGATGCGCACCACCTCCCTGACGGGCACCACCGTGCCCAGCACGTTGGACATGTGGGTGATGGCGACGATCCTGGTCCGGTCCGTCAGCGTCGCCTCGAACGCCTCCAGGTCGAACGCGCCGTCGTCGCGCACCGGCGCCCAGCGGATCACGGCGCCGTTGCGCTCGCGGTGGTAGTGCCACGGCACGATGTTGGAGTGGTGCTCCATGATGGAGAGCACGATCTCGTCGCCCGGGCCGATCGCCATGCGCCCGAACGAGGACGCCACGAGGTTGATCGCGCCGGTGGCCGAGCGCGTGAACACGATCTCGTCGGTGGAGGCAGCGTTGAGGAAGCCGCGCACCTTCTCGCGCGCGCCCTCATAGGCCTCGGTCGCGGCGTTGGCGAGGAAATGCAGGCCGCGATGCACATTGGCGTATTCCGCCTCATAGGCGTGCGTCATGGCCTCCAGCACCTGCCGCGGCTTCTGCGCGGAGGCCGCGTTGTCCAGATAGACCAGAGGCTTGCCGTGAATGTCCCGCGACAGGATCGGAAAATCGGCGCGGACCTTCGCCAGGTCATAGGGCGCGGGGGCCGGGACGGGTGCGTTCATTGCTCAATGTCTCCTTATCCTTCTCCCAGGGGGAGACGGTGGCCCGGCGGGCCGGATGAGGGGACCGCCGCCACAAGCCCGCGATTACACCCTGTCCGCCAGCCACTGCGCGGCCCAGTCCGCGAAGCGCTCGCGCAGGGCCTCGTCCGCGATCACCTCCAGCGCCTCGCCGGCGAAGGCGGTGACCAGCAGCGTCTCTGCCTCCTTGCGCGGGATGCCGCGGGCGAGCAGGTAGAACAGCAGCTCCTCGTCCAGGTCTCCGGCGGTGGCGCCATGGGCGCACAGCACGTCGTCGGCAAAAATCTCCAGCTCGGGCTTCAGGTCCGCCTCGGCGCCCTCGCCCAGCAGCAGCGCGTCGGCCTTCATCTGGCCGTCGGTCTTCTGCGCCTCGCGGGCGACGTTGATGCGCCCCTGGAACACGCCGCGGGCGTCGTCGGCCAGCACCAGCTTGAAGCGCTCGCGGCTCTCGCCGCCCGGCGCCAGGTGGTCCACCACCAGCGTGGTGTCCATGTGCCGCCGGCCGCCGGCCAGCATCACGCCGGCGATGGTGGCATGGGCGTCCGCGCCCGCGAATGTCACGAACGCCTGCTGGCGCGAAAGCTGCGCCCCGCGCGCGAGCCCGCCCGAGACCAGCTTCGCGCCCGCGCCCAGCGTCACCGCCAGCGTCCCGAGATGGAGCGAGCGCCGGTCCTCGTCCTGCAGCTTGACGTGGGAGGCTGTGGCGCCGTCGCCGACGAGGAACTCGACCAGCGACGCGGTCTGGTGCGCGCCGGCGCCGGTGTGCGTCTCCACCACCGTGACCGAGGCGCCCTCCTCCACCACCACCAGCACGCGTGCGAAGGCGGCGTGGCCCTCGCCCTGCTGGTGGACGGCGATATGCAGCGTTCCGGCCTCGGTGCCGGCCGGGACGTGAAGGATCACGCCGTCGTCGGCGAAGGCCGAGGCCAGCGCCACGGCGGCGTTGGCCGACGGCGCCCGCCCCTCGCCCAGCCGTCCCACCAGCGGGTGGTTTTCCGCGATGGCCCGCGACAGCGGCACCACCTCGACGCCCGCGAGCGCGGAGACGTCGCTGAGGCCCGGCACGTGCTGGCCGTTGACC
>JAEWEX010000469.1 GCA_023389135.1 Pseudomonadota bacterium
CGGGCAGTCCAGCGGGTGGTTGATGAGGAGGAACTCCATCACCCCTTCCCGCGCCTTCTTGACCATGGGCGAGCGCGTCAGCACCACCGGGGGCTCGCCATTGGGGCCCGGCCGCAGGTCGCGCACCGCCATGGCGCAGGACGCCACGGGCTTCGGCGCGCCCTTCACCTCCACGAGGCACATGCGGCAGTTGCCGGCGATCGACAGCCGCTCGTGGTAGCAGAAGCGCGGGATCTCGGCCCCCGCATCCTCGCACGCCTGGAGGATGGTGGACCCGGCCGGGACTTCGATCTCGATGTCGTCGACGATGATCTTCGGCATGGAATCCTCAAGCCTCTATAAGGCCGAGCCGGGTCTCTATGCGGTCGAGGCGCTCCTCTATCCGATCGATACGGAGGTTGACGTCCGCAAGGCCCTCTTCGATGGCGGTCACCCGGACCTTGAGATTGTGCAGATCCTCCGCCATGCGCTCGGTCCGCTCGTCCAGGCGGCGGAGATACTGGAGAACGAGGTTGTCGGGGGCGTCCACCATCGCGCTCACTCCGCCGCGACCGGAACCGGGTCCGGATGCGGGTTGGTTGCGAAGTCGTCGATGCGCCGCTCGATCTCGTGGCGGAAGTGCCGGATCAGGCCCTGCACCGGCCACGCCGCCGCGTCGCCCAGCGCGCAGATGGTGTGGCCCTCGACCTGGTAGGACACATCGAGCAGCAGGTCGATCTCGCGCTTGTGCGCGCGCCCCTCGGCCATGCGCTCCAGCACGCGCCACATCCAGCCGGTGCCCTCGCGGCAGGGCGTGCACTGGCCGCAGCTCTCGTGCTTGTAGAAATAGGACAGCCGCGCGATCGCGCGCACGATGTCTGTGGACTTGTCCATGATGATGACGGCCGCGGTGCCCAGGCCGGACTTGAGATTGCGCAGCGTGTCGAAGTCCATGGACAGGTCGTCGCAGGACGCCGCCGGAATGCACGGCACCGACGATCCGCCCGGGATCACCGCCATCAGATTGTCCCAGCCGCCGCGCACGCCGCCGCAATGGCGGTCGAGAAGTTCGCGCAGCGAGATGCCCATCTCCTCCTCGACATTGCACGGCCGCTCCACATGGCCGGAGATCGAGAACAGCTTGGTGCCGGTGTTGTTGGGCTTGCCGAGCCCCGCGAACCAGCCCGCGCCGCGCCGCAGGATGGTCGGCGCCACCGCGATGGATTCGACGTTGTTGACCGTGGTCGGGGCGCCGTAGAGGCCCATATTGGCCGGGAATGGCGGCTTCAGCCGCGGCATGCCCTTCTTGCCCTCGAGGCTTTCGATGAGGGCCGTCTCCTCGCCGCAGATATAGGCGCCGGCGCCGTGGTGGACATAGAGGTCGAACGGCCAGCCGTGCTTGTTCTGCTTGCCGATCAGGCCCGCCTCGTAGGCCTCGTCCACGGCCGCCTGAAGCCGCTCCTTCTCGCGGACATATTCGCCGCGGATGTAGACGTAGCAGGCGTTGGCGCCCATGGCGAAGGAGGCGATCAGGCAGCCCTCGATCAGGAGATGCGGGTCGTTGCGCATGATCTCCCGGTCCTTGCAGGTGCCGGGCTCGGACTCGTCCGCATTGACGACCAGATAGTGCGGGCGGCCGTCGGACTTCTTGGGCATGAACGACCATTTCAGGCCGGTCGGGAAGCCCGCGCCGCCGCGGCCGCGCAGGCCGGACGCCTTCATCTCCTCGATGATCCAGTCGCGGCCCTGTTCCAGCAGGAGCTTGGTGCCGTCCCAGGCGCCGCGCTGCATGGCGCCCTTAAGGCCGCTGTCATGCAGCCCGTAGAGATTGGTGAAGATGCGATCGCGGTCCTGGAGCATCATGCGCCCCCTTCCGGCTTGGTGACCTTGCCGTCGCCGCCGGCCGCGAACGACTTCGCCTGCGCGATCCAGTTCTCGCGGCCGATGCGGCCCCTGAACTTCAGATAGCCGTCGACCCACGCGACCTCGTCCCCGGTCCACCCGGCGACCTGGTCGAAATGATAGATGCCGAGGCCGTTGAGGATTCCCTCGATCTTGGGGCCGACGCCGGAGATGCGCTTGAGATCGTCCTTGTCCCCGCGCGGCTCCGACAGACCCTTCGGCCGCGCCGGGTCCTCCAGGGACACGGCCGGCGCCTTGGCCGTGACGTCGGCCTTGGGCTCGCCGCCGGACTTGGCGGTCGCGGCCGCCTGAAGCTCGGCCTTCGCCTTCGGGCTGTCGGCGGGCGATTTGGCGGCAAGCTTCTCGCCGGAGCCGGACTCCTCGGGCTTCGCCGCCTCGGTCGGCGCCTGCGCGGCTGCGGCCGCCGCCCGCGCCTCGTCGAAGCGCTGCCGCCAGGCCCCGATCACGGAGCCGTCGAACAGGCTCTCGTCGGTCAGCGAGGTGGCGCCGCCCGCCGGGCACGACGCCGCGCGGCCGGTCTGGGAACCCGGGGTGACCGGACGGTCCGCCCTCAGATCCTCCAGCAGCGCCTCGAAGTTCGCAG
Source organism: Pseudomonadota bacterium (assembly GCA_023389135.1). Lineage (GTDB taxonomy): Bacteria > Pseudomonadota > Alphaproteobacteria > Rhizobiales > Methylopilaceae > Agaricicola. The sequence goes on from JAEWEX010000469.1 coordinate 2,486, forward strand.
GGTCGAGATCCTCGAAATAGTCGTGGTTGACCTGGACCATGGGCGCGTTGGCGCAGGCGCCGAGGCACTCGACCTCCATCCACGACAGCTGGCCGTCGGCGGACACCGTCTTCTCCGGCCCGATCACCCGCCGGCACACATCCTTCAGCTCGTTGGCGCCGCGCAGCGCGCAGGGCGTGGTGCCGCACAGCTGCACGAAGTGCTTGCCGACCGGTGACAGCGCGAACATCGTGTAGAAGGTCGCCACCTCCAGCACGCGGATATAGGCCATGCCCAGCATGTCCGCGACCGCGCGGATCGCCGGCTCCGGCAGCCAGCCGCCATGCTGCTCCTGGGCCTTCCACAGCAGCGGGATCACGGCGGAAGCCTGCCGTCCCTCGGGATATTTCGCGATCTGGCCCTCGGCCCAGGCGATGTTCTCCTCCGTGAAGGCGAACTCCCGGGGCTGGTCGGCGGCAAGGCGGCGGACGGACATCTGTCGGGCTCGGCTCTTCGGTTCCGGGTCAGCGGTCGATCTCGCCGAACACGATGTCCAGCGATCCGAGGATGGCGGTGACGTCCGCCAGCATGTGGCCACGGCACATCACGTCCATGGCCTGGAGGTGCGGGAAGCCGGGGGCCCTGATCTTGCAGCGATAGGGCTTGTTGGTCCCGTCGGACACGAGGTACACGCCGAACTCGCCCTTGGGCGCCTCGACCGCCGCGTAGACCTCGCCTTCGGGCACGTGGAAGCCCTCGGTGTAGAGCTTGAAGTGGTGGATCAGCGCCTCCATGGAGCGCTTCATCTCGCCGCGCTTGGGCGGCACCACCTTGTTGTCCACCGCCGACACCGGCCCGCCGCCCTCCGCGGAGCGCAGCTTCTCAAGGCACTGCTTCATGATGTGGACCGACTGCCGCATCTCCTCCATGCGCAGGAGGTAGCGGTCGTAGCAGTCGCCGTGCTTGCCCACGGGGATCTGGAAGTCCAGCTCGGAATAGCATTCGTAGGGCTGCGCGCGCCGCAGGTCCCACGCCTGGCCGGAACCGCGGATCATCACGCCGGAGAACCCCCAGGCCCAGGCGTCCTCCAGGCTCACCACGCCGATATCGGCGTTGCGCTGCTTGAAGATGCGGTTGTCGGTGAGCAGCGCGTCGAGATCGTCCACCACCGACAGGAAGGGGTCGCAGAAGTCCCAGATGTCGTCGACCAGCGCCGGCGGCAGATCCTGGTGGACGCCGCCCGGCCGGAAATAGGCCGAGTGCATCCGCGCGCCGGACGCGCGCTCATAGAACACCATGAGCTTCTCGCGTTCCTCGAAGCCCCACAGCGGCGGGGTCAGCGCGCCCACATCCATGGCCTGGGTGGTGACGTTGAGGAGGTGCGACAGGAGCCGCCCGATCTCGGAATACAGCACCCGGATCAGCTGTCCGCGACGCGGCACCTCCAGCCCGATCAGCTTCTCCACCGCCAGCGCGAAGGCGTGCTCCTGGTTCATGGGCGCGACGTAGTCGAGCCGGTCGAAATAAGGCACGGCCTGCAGGTAGGTCTTGTGCTCGATCAGCTTCTCGGTGCCGCGATGCAGCAGGCCGATATGCGGGTCGACCCGCTCCACGACCTCGCCGTCGAGCTCCAGCACCAGGCGCAGCACGCCGTGGGCGGCGGGATGCTGGGGCCCGAAATTGATCGAGAAGTTGCGGATGTCGGTTTCGGCCATGGTCAGTCCGCCTGCCCCGCCTGGAACGCCGCGATGATTTCCGCCCCTGTCCGGCGCGGCCTGTCGCCGGCGAAATCGTAGTGGGGCGGCTTCTCGTCGATGAATATCTCTTCGCTGAAGGTGAACGGCGCCAGGTCGTCGAAGCTCTGGAACGACACCGCCACGTGCTCGCCCTGCCCCGCGCGCATGCGCCAGAACAGGCTGGTTCCGCACGTGGCGCAGAACCCGCGCTCGCCCCATTCGGACGAGGCGAAGAACGAGACCGGCGCGCCGTCATCCAGCGCGAGGTCCGTGCAGGACACCGCCATGAACGCGCCGCCGCTCCAGCGCCGGCACATGCCGCAATGGCACACGCCCATCTCCGGCTTCTCCGGCACCGCGGTGAAGCGCACCGCGCCGCACAGGCACCCTCCGGCGACAGCCTGGCCCATGGTCACGCCCCCTTCGCCTTTTCGTCGCCGGGCAGCACGTAGTCGGTGCCTTCCCACGGGCTCAGGAAATCGAAGTTGCGGAACTCCTGGTTGAGGCGCACCGGCTCGTAGACCACGCGCTTCTCCTCGTCGTCCCAGCGCACCTCGACGAAGCCGGTGAGCGGGAAGTCCTTGCGCAGCGGATGGCCCTCGAACCCGTAGTCGGTGAGGATGCGCCTGAGATCCGGATGGCCGGAGAACAGGATGCCATACAGGTCGTAGGCCTCGCGCTCGAACCAGTCGGCCATGCGGAACACATCCACCGCGCTCGGCACCGGCGTCGTCTCGTCGGCCTCGACCTTGATGCGCACCCGCTGGTTCTGGCTCGGCGACAGCAGGTGGTAGACCACGTCGAACCGCCGCGGCCGCGCCGGGTAGTCCACGCCGCAGATGTCGATCAGGCAGGTGAACCGGCAGGACGGATCGTCCCGAAGGAAGGTCAGCACCCGCGTGATGGCGGCGGCTTCCGCCACCAGCGTCAGCTCGCCGCGCAGCACGGCCCAGGCCGCCACGTCGGCGCCCAGCCCGCCGGCGATGTGCTCGCCCAGTTCGCTCAGGTTTTCGTCGATCGTCGCCATGCCGGCCCGCCTCAGCGCTCGATGGTGCCGGTGCGGCGGATCTTCTTCTGCAGCAGCAGCACGCCGTAGAGCAGCGCCTCCGCCGTCGGCGGGCAGCCCGGCACGTAGATGTCCACCGGCACCACGCGGTCGCAGCCGCGCACCACCGAGTAGGAATAGTGGTAGTAGCCGCCGCCATTGGCGCACGAGCCCATGGAGATGACGTAGCGCGGCTCCGGCATCTGGTCGTAGACCTTGCGCAGCGCCGGGGCCATCTTGTTGGTCAGCGTGCCGGCGACGATCATCACGTCGGACTGCCGCGGGCTCGCCCGCGGCGCGAAGCCGAAGCGCTCCGCGTCGTAGCGCGGCATCGACATCTGCATCATCTCGACGGCGCAGCACGCCAGCCCGAACGTCATCCACATCAGCGAGCCGGTGCGCGCCCAGTTGATCAGGTCGTCGGTGGCCGTGACGAGGAATCCCTTGTCCGCCAGCTCGTCGTTGATCTCGCCGAAGAACCGGTCGTCGGCGCCGACCGGCTTGCCGGTGGCGGGGTCGATGATGCCGCGGGGCCGCGGCGCCACCAGCGTCCCGGTCTCAGGGGTCAGTCCCATTCCAGCGCCCCCTTCTTCCACTCGTAGACGAAGCCGACGGTCAGCACGCCGAGGAACACCACCATGGACCAGAAGCCGAAGGCGCCGATGTCTCCGAACGCCACCGCCCACGGGAACAGGAACGCGACCTCGAGGTCGAAGATGATGAACAGGATGGCGACCAGGTAGAACCGGACGTCGAACTTCATGCGCGCGTCGTCGAACGCGTTGAACCCGCACTCATAGGCCGAGAGCTTCTCGGGATCGGGGTTCTTGAAGGCGACGGCGAAGGGCGCGATCAGCAGCGCCAGGCCGATCACCAGCGACACGCCGATGAACACGGCGAGCGGCAGATAGTCCGCAAGGAGTTCGTTCATAATCACCAATCCGGATACGCCGGGACGGCGCGCCGAAGAAGCCCGGAAA
>JAEWEX010000506.1 GCA_023389135.1 Pseudomonadota bacterium
AAGATCGCCGTGTCGCCCATGTGGTAGACCGTGTGGCCGTCGGGCACGTGGACCAGGATGCCGTTGGGATTGCCCAGATACTGCGAGGTCTCGCCCTCCATGGTGCCCGACGAGTGGAACGCCTGGACGAACGTCACGGAGAACCCGCCCTGCTCCACCGTGCCGCCGGTGTTGATCATGTCGAGCTTCTCCACGCCCTTGCGCGCGAGCCAGCCCGCGAGGTCGGGGTTGCAGACCACCTTGGCGCCGGTGGCGGCGGCGATGGCGACGGTGTCGCCGACATGGTCGCCATGGCCATGGGTGAGCAGGATGTGGGTCGCCCCGGCGCCGGCGGCGGACACGTCGCCCGTGAAGCTGGGGTTTCCGGTCAGGAAGGGGTCGATCAGCACGACGTTGCGGCCGAATTCCAGGCGAAAGGCGGAATGGCCGAACCAGGTGATGCGCATCTCGTTATCCTCCGAAGGGTTGTTCGATCGGGCGCGAGGGTAGTCGCCGCGGCCCGCCGGTCAACACCGCATGGCGCACCGGCACGGGCGCGTGCTAGTCGGGGCCATGCCCGCTCCCGTCGCCCCGCTGACCGAGATCGCCGCGCTGCTGCCGCCCCGCGGCGGCGTGCTCGGGCTCGATCTCGGCACCAAGACCATCGGTGTCGCCGCGTCCGACCCCGACCGGCGGCTGGCGACCGCGGTCGAGACCGTGCGCCGCACCAAGTTCGGCGCCGACGCCGCGCGCATCGAGGCGCTGGCCGCCGAGCGCCGCGCCGTGGCGCTGGTGCTGGGCCTGCCCGTCAACATGGACGGCACCGAGGGCCCCCGCGCCCAGGCCACCCGCGCCTTCGCCCGCAACCTCGCCGGCCGCCTGCCGCTGCCCATCGCGCTGTGGGACGAGCGCCTGTCCACCGCCGCGGCCGAGCGCTACCTGATCGACATGGACGTCAGCCGCGCCCGCCGCGCCGGGGTCATCGACCAGCACGCCGCGGTCTTCATCCTGCAGGGCGCGCTGGACCGGCTGTCGCGCATCCCGCCTGCCTGAGCCGGGGGGCTTTTCCCGGCCGGCGGGCGTGGTAAGGCTCTGCCGCGCGTTCCCCGCCCCGTCCCCGTGCCCCCGCCATGCAACTCGCCATCGACGCCCTGCTGCCGGTCTTCCTCGTGATCACCGTGGGGTTCGGCATCCAGCGCGCCGGCCTCATGACCGAGCCGATGTGGGAGGGGCTGGAGCGCATCACCTACTACGTGCTGTTCCCGATCCTGCTGACGGAGACGCTGGCCGGGGCCGACTTCGCCGGCGTTCCGGTGGTGGAGATGGGGGTTGCGATGCTGCTCGCCGTCATCACCATGACGCTGATCCTGCTGGCGCTGCGGCCGCTGGTCATGAATGTCTGGGGCCTGGGCGGGCCGACCTACACGTCGTTTTTCCAGGGCGGGGTGCGCTGGCACACCTTCGTCGGGCTCGCGGTGGTGGGCAACCTGTTCGGCACCCAGGGCATCGCGCTGGCCTCGGTCGCGGCCGCCGCCATGATCCCCTATCTCAACGTGGTCGCGGCCCTGGTGCTGGCGCGCTGGGCGAGCCCCAAGCGCCCGACCGCCGTGGGCCTGCTGGTCGGGCTGGCGAAGAACCCGTTCATCTGGTCGTCGGCGCTGGGCATCGCGCTCAACGTGCTGTCGATCCCGATCTGGTCGCCGGTGATGACCGCCGCCGACCTGATCGGCCGCGCCACGCTGGGCATCAGCCTGCTGCTGGTGGGCGCGGGGCTGAGGATCCCCGAATCGCTGTCGCCCCGCCGCGAGGTCCTGCTGGCCATCGCGCTCAAGCTCGGCCTGATGCCGGTCCTCATGGCGGGCTGGTGCACCGTGTTCGGCGTCACCGGCGTCGCCTTCAAGGCCGCGGTCATCTGCGGCGGCGTGCAGACGGCCGCCAACTCCTACATCCTCGCCCGCCAGATGGGCGGAGACGCGCCGCTCATGGCGTCCATCATCACCATGCAGACGCTGGCCGCCATCGGCACGCTGCCCATCGTGCTGTGGGTGCTGGGATAACCCCGCGTCGCCGCGACATCCTCCGTCGCCCTCCGGCTCGACCGGAGGGCCCAGCTTCCCTTGCGACAACCAAGCTGGATGCTCCGGTCAAGCCGGAGCATGACGGTGTTCTTGCAGCCTTCCCGAACCCGCCGCCCGATCCTCCGTCACCGTCAGGCTCGACCGGACGGCCCAGCTTCCCTTGCGACAACCAAGCTGGATGCTCCGGTCGAGCCGGAGCATGGATGGTGTTCCTGGAGCCTTCCCGAACCCACCGCCCGATCCTCCGTCACCGTCCGGCTCGACCGGACGGTCCAGCTTCCCTTGCGACAACCAAGCTGGATGCTCCGGTCAAGCCGGAGCATGACGGTGGTCCTGGAGCCTTCCTGAACTCTCCGCCCGATCCTCCGTCACCGTCCGGCTCGACCGGATGGTCCGGCTTCCCTTGCGACAAGCAAACTGGGTGCTCCGGTCAAGCCGGAGCATGACGGTGTTCTTGCAGCCTTCCCGAACCCGCCGCCCGACCCTCCGTCACCGTCCGGCTCGACCGGACGGTCCAGCTTCCCTTGCGACAACCAAGCTGGATGCTCCGGTCAAGCCGGAGCATG
>JAEWEX010000507.1 GCA_023389135.1 Pseudomonadota bacterium
AGGAAGCACTGCTCGACGATGCGGCCGCCGAAGGCATTGCCGGCGGCGCCGGGGTCGACCGTCAGCGTGATGGCTTCCGGCCGCGCCGAGACCACCACCGCGTCCCCTGCCCCCGCAGTCTGGCAGGCGCGCGCCCGCAGTTTGCCGAAGGCGAGCTCGACGCCGGCATCGTCACCGGCGGCCTGGCGTGCGCAGGCCTTTCCGGGCAGCAGGTTGGTCGAACCGATGAACTCCGCCACGAACAGGGACTGCGGCGCGTTGTAGATGGAGCGGACGTCGCCCTGCTGCACCACCTTGCCGTTGCGCATCACCGCGACGACATCGGACACCGCCAACGCCTCGATCTGGTCGTGGGTGACATAGACCGTGGTGATGCCGAACTCGCGCTGGATGGAGCGCAGCTCCAGCCGCATGGTCTCGCGCAGCATGGCGTCGAGGTTGCTCAGCGGCTCGTCCAGCAGCAGCAGTTGCGGTTCGCGCACCAGCGCGCGCGCCATGGCGACGCGCTGCTGCTGGCCGCCGGACAGCCTGGTCGCCGGGCGCCGCTCGAACTCCTCCATCTGCACGGAGGCCAGCGCGCGTCGCACCTTGGCCCTGATGTCGGCCTCCTGCATGCGCCGGCCGACCCGCAGCGGGAACGCCACGTTCTCGAAGACGTCCATGTGCGGCCAGATCGCATAGGACTGGAACACCATGCCGATCTCGCGCCGCGCCGCCGGCACCGCGATGCCGCGGGCGGAATCGAGCACGGCCCGCCCGTCGATCTCGATGCGGCCGCTGTCGGGCTGTTCCAGGCCCGCGATGGAGCGCAGCGTCGTGGTCTTGCCGCAGCCGGACGGGCCGAGCAGCGTGAAGAAGGTGCCCCGCGGAATGTCCAGCGAAACGTCATCCAGGGCGGTGAAGAATCCACCGTCGGAAAGGGCGAAGCGCTTGCGCAGGTTGGCGGCGACGAGCATGTGGCGGGCCTCAGCTGTGTGCGGTCCGCAGACCGCGGAAATTGCCGATGGCGACGAGGCCCGAGAGCACGATCATCATCCCGATCGCGATGACCGCGGCGGATGCCGGCTCTCCGGATTCCCAGAAGCTGTAGATGACGGTGGAGAGGACCTCGTTGTTGCCCGACAGCAGCATCACCGAGACCGAGAACTCCCGCAGCGAATGCACCAGCATCCAGATGAACAGCCCGACCACCGCCGGCCGCACCAGGGGCAGCACGATGCGCCGGAGCGTCTGGGGCGAGGTCGCGCCGGAGGTCGCCGCAGCCTCCTCGAGCTCGCGATGGATCTGCATCACCGCGGCCTGCATCATCCGCGATGCGATCGGCAGGAACACGATCAGGTGGCCGAGCGCCACGATCCACACCGTGCCGTAGATCGGGATGAAGCGGGCGGTGAAGAAGATGAAGATCAGCGCGACGCCCATCATCAGGTGCGGCACGGCGATGGGCAGCATGGACAGCGCGTCCAGAATGCCGACCCAGCGCAGCCGCGAGCGCACCGCCGTCCAGGCGACCAGCAGGGCCAGGATCGTGATGCCGATGGACGAGGACACGGCCACGAGCATCGCGTTCATGGCGCTGCGCCACACCCGGGGCCGCGACAGCACGTCCACAAACGTCGCCGGAGACAGCTGGTGGACGATGTCCCAGCGGAAGCCGGAGAAATAGGGCAGCAGCGCAACCCACAGCAGCGCCAGGAACGGCAGCAGCACCGCGAGCGTGAAGTAGAGGACGACGAAGCCGAACGCCACGGGACGCCAGCGGCCGAGCTTGAAGCGCGTCGCGCGATAGCCCTTGCCGCCGATTGTCGCGAAGCGGTCCTTCTGCCGCGTTGCCCGATAGTAGACGACCAGTGCGCCGGCCAGAAGAAGGAACAGAGAAGAATTGAGCGCGGCGCTCTTTCCATATTCCGGCAGACGTCCCGCCGGGTTCATCAGGTTGAAGATCTCCGAGCTCATGACATGGACCTGACCCGGCATGCCGATGATGGCGGGAACGTCGAAGGTCAGCATGCCGACGATCATCAACAGCGTGACGAGCGAGGTCAGCGCCGGCAGCAGGAACGGCAGCGAGACCCGCCGCAGCGTCTGCCAGAACGAAGCGCCCGACATGAACGCGGCCTCCTCAAAGCTCGGGTCCATGTTCCGCATCACCGGAGCGAGCAGGTAGAACGAGGTCGGCACGGCGACGAGGCCCTGGATGAAGATCATCCCGCCCATGCTGTAGATGTCGAAGAACCCGCCGCTGGTGCCGGTCGCCCAGTCCCAGATGGCGGGCAGCGCGCCGATGCGCGGGCTCGCCAGCAGCACCCAGCCCACCGCCAGCAGCAGGGGCGGCGTCGCCATGGGGATGAGCAGCGCGGCGCTGAAGAAGTCCCGACCCCAGCAGTCGGTGCGCTCGGCGAGCCAGGCGAGGACGCCGGCGATGGAGATGGCGACCAGCGTGCTGCCCAGTGCGAACACGAAGGTGTTGCCGATCAGCCGGTAGGTGAAGGGCGACGACCAGATCTCGACATAGTGCGACAGTGTCCAGCCCGGCATGGTCGGCATGCCGCTGGGGCGGACGCTGCCGAGCAGCACCGCCGCGACCGGAACCACCGTAAGCAGGATGAGCAGCACGGTCAGCGTGACCGGCAGCGCGTAGTCCCGCCACACGCGCGCCGGCGCCGAGGAGCCGTGCTCGCGCGCCGGTCGCCTTGCGGGCGCGACCGCCGGGCCGCCCGCAAGGACCACCCTGCCCGCCTCCGGTCCGCCAGCGCTCATGGCCGTCGACGCTCCATGGCTCTCAGCCCGCCCAGCGGAAACTGCCGAGTGCGCCCTTGCGCGGACGCGACGACAGCAGTTCGAGCGCCTTGACCGTGCGTTCGAGAACCTTGGCGACCAGGCCTTCACCCTCGATCACGCGGCCGTAGCTCGAGCAGATGCGCGCGATGGGCCGGTCCGTGCCGATGGAGGCTATGTCGCGGATGACGATGTCGAGCTCCGCACCCATCAGCCAGTCGAACTTCACCGCAAGGAAGTCGGCGATGTCCTCGGCGTCCAGCCCCTCGTCCGCGGTGGCGAGCAATGGGCCGTCCGGCGCGTCGAGCGTGAGCAGGCCCCAGGCGTCGGAGCCGAACAGCGTACGGGTCGAATGCTCGTAGAGATGGTTGGTGGCGAGCACCCGGAGCGAGGTGCGTAGCACCTCGACGCGGACGTCGCCCGCCGCCACGATCGCGCCGGGCCGCGCCCAGTTGAGCTCCATCCCCGAGGTCGCCAGCACATGGGCGCGCGCCGTCAGCGTCTCCACGCTCTCGAAGAAGTCGATGGGGCTGATCTCGCCGCCGCAGGACACGGTGTCGAGCGCGAACTCGTTGGCGATCCAAGGCAGGTTGACGATGGCGTCCGGCTCGCGGCGCGTCATCACGATGCCGCGGCGCGTGCAGTCGGCAAGCAGCACGGACAGCGCCTCGCGGATGCCGCTCTGGTGCTGCGTCACGCCGGTGTCGACCAGCAGCCCGTGGCCGCGATCCTTCAGCAGGTAGCCGTTGATCGGCAGCCAGCCGGTTCGCCGCTCCGGATACCAGCTCGTCGGCCGCCCCGCGGGGACCACGCCCCCGAACGCGTAGAGCCGTCCCGGAACGATCTCGGTGACGGAGGCGGGAAGCACAGGCGTCCCGGCGCTCATTTCACCACCATGCCCTGCTTGATCAGCGGGATCGTGCCGTCGGGCGTGTCGATGATGGAGCCATGGGCCGGCGCGATCATGCGCGGGCGGAGCATCCCCAGCAGGGCGTCGATGTCGGTGAAGGTGCTCTTCGTATCGGTATAGCGGGTCCATTGCA
>JAEWEX010000516.1 GCA_023389135.1 Pseudomonadota bacterium
CTCGACCACCTGCTCGACCTGGTGGCCCGTGCGCGGACCTGGAACGACGACGCCGCGCGCAAGCAGATCGTGCAGTTCTTCGAGGTCTGGGGCCCCACCGACGACCTGACCGCCGAGGGGCGGCGCCGGCTGTCCTCGGTCCTGTTCTCCTGAGGGACGGAGGCCCGCGGCCCATGCCCATCAACCAGCCCTGCCGCGACGTCGGCGCGCTGCCGGGGATCGTTCCGATCTTCCCGCTGCTGGGCGCGCTGCTGCTGCCGCGCGGGGAGATGCCGCTCAACATCTTCGAGCCGCGCTATCTGCAGATGGTGGACGATGCTCTCAAGGGCGCGCGGGTGATCGGGATGGTGCAGCCGGACCCGGACAACGGGAAGGGCCGCCAGCCCAATCTGTGCGCCGTGGGGTGCCTCGGCCGCATCACCTCCCTGGCGGAGAGCGGAGACGGCCGCTATCTGCTGACGCTGACCGGGGTCGCGCGGTTCCGCATCGTCGCCGAGGAGACCGGCGTTACCGCGTATCGCCGGGCGCGGGTCGACTACAAGGACTATGCCGCCGACATCGTCGCGCGGGCTGGCGAGGACGAGGTCGACCGCACCGGCCTGCTGCGGACGCTGGCCGATTTTCTCGAGGTCAACGATCTCAAGGCGGACTGGGGCAGCATCGAGCGCGCGCCGGTGGAGGCGCTGGTCAACGCGCTGGCCATGATGTCGCCGTTCGGCCCGCGCGAGAAGCAGGCGTTCCTCGAGGCCGCTGACCTCAAGGCCCGCGCCGACATGCTGGTGGCCGTCGCCGAGATGGAGCTCGCGCGCAGCGGCGACGACAGCGCGTCCATCCAGTGACCCCGACGCCGGAGACCCGAGCCATGACCGAAGCCCACAAGCGCGCCGCCGGCGCGGTCGATCCCCGGCTGCTTGAGATCCTGGTGTGCCCCCTGACCAAGGCGACGCTGGAGTACGACGCCGCGCGCCAGGAGCTGATCTCGCGCCCCGCCAAGCTCGCCTATCCGATCCGGGACGGCATCCCGATCATGCTGCCCGAGGAGGCGCGGCCGCTGGAAGGCTGACGCCGCCGCGCCCCGGCGCTATTCCTGCGAGGCCTCCAGCGCCGCCGCCGCCGCCAGCGGAGCCGCCGCCAGCGTCGCCAGCGTCAGCCCCGCCAGCAGCATCAGCGGGGCGGCGCCCGGACCTTCTTCCGCCACCCGCTCGGCGGCGGCGACGCCGAAGATCAGCACCGGCACCGCCAGCGGCAGCACCAGCACCGGGATCAGCAGGCCGCCGCGCCTGAGCCCCACCGTCAGCGCCGCGCCGATGGCGCCCAGCATCGTCAGCGCGGGCGTGCCCACAAGAAGCGTCAGCATGGCGGCGCCCATGGCGGCCGGCGTCAGGTTCATGGTCAGCGCCAGGAGCGGCGTCGCCGCCACCAGCGGCAGGCCGGTGGTCAGCCAGTGCGCGGCGGCCTTGGCCAGCACCACCAGCGCCAGCGGCACGGGGGCCGCGCGGTAGAGGTCGAGCGTGCCGTCCTCCGAGTCCGTGGCGAACAGCCGGTCGAGCCCGACCAGCGTCGCCAGCAGCGCGCCGAGCCACAGGATCGCCCCGCCGATGCGCGCCAGCAGCGCCAGGTCCGGCCCGACCGCGAACGGCGTGACCGCGACGATGGCGGCGAAGAACACCAGCGCGAGCCCGAACCCCCCGCCCTGGCGCAGCGCCACCTTCAGGTCGTGGACCAGGATCGCCCTCAGCGCCGCCGTCACGGCTCGACCCCGCCGGAGCCGCCAACCCGGACATCCTCGAAGCCCTCGACCAGCAGCGGCGCGTGGGTGGCCACCATGGCGATGCCGCCGCCGGCGAGATGACCGGCCAGCATGCGTCGCAGCAGGGCGGCGCCCGCAATGTCCAGCGCGTTGAGCGGCTCGTCCATGAGCCATAGCGGCCGCGGCGCGACCAGGGGCCGGGCGAGCGTCAGCCGGCGGCGCTGGCCGGAGGACAGCCAGCCGGCGGGCGTGCCGCCGAGCCCGCCGAGCCCGACCTCCGCCAGAACCTCGTCCGTGGCGGGCAGGACGGGCCCGCCCAGCAGCGCCCGCCAGAACGCGATGTGCTCGGCCACCGTCAATGACGGCTTCAGCCCCTCGGCGAGGCCGAGGAAGTGCAGCCGCTCGGCCGCCGGCGCACCGTCGCCCCCGGTGAGCGCGACCGTGCCGGACGCCGGCGGCAGGAGGCCGGCGACGACCCGCAGCAGGCTGGTCTTGCCGGCGCCGTTCGGCCCGACCAGCGCCGCGCCGCGGCCGGGCGCGAGGCTCAGGGTCAGGCCGCGCAGGAGCAGCCGGCCGCCGCGGGCGACCGCCAGTTCCTCCAGGACGAGCGCCGGCCGCTCGCGTTGCGGCACGCGGTCATGTCTCACCGGCGGGGGGTCTTGTTTGGAACCACTCTCGATCTATGGCAGTCCGCCCGGAAATCGTCTATACGGCCAGCGGCTGCGTCGTTCCCACCAAGAGCGGAGCTCGGGCACACCCGAAGCG
>JAEWEX010000008.1 GCA_023389135.1 Pseudomonadota bacterium
CCCAATTGCGCCTGCCGGCCGCCGCGGGGGCCGGTCCCCGATCCCGCGGGCGGCGCCCATGCCGGGCGCCGCCGCATCCGTCTCCGGAAAGCTGAAACCGATGTCGTCTCCCGCTGCCTACGCGCCGGCCACGGCCGGCATCCCCCTGAGGACCCGGGACCGCATGGCGCTCGCCGCCAGCGGCGGTCTCCTGGTGCTGCTCGCGCTCTACATCGCCGACGCGGTCTCGCTGAAGATGGCGTGGCTGCTGATCCTCGGCGCGCTGCTCGGCGTCGCGCTCTACCATGCCAGCTTCGGCTTCACCGGTGGCTGGCGCGCCTTCGTCAACGAGGGCAGGGGCGGCTCGCTGCGCGCCCAGCTGCTGATGCTGGCGGTGGCGACGGTGCTGTTCTTCCCGCTTCTGGCGCAGGGCTCGCTGTTCGGCTTCGGCTTCGGCGGCTTCGTGGTGCCGATCTCCACCGCGCTGCTGGTGGGGGCGTTCCTGTTCGGCCTCGGCATGCAGCTCGGCGGCGGCTGCGGCTCCGGCACGCTGTTCACCGTCGGCGGCGGTTCCGACCGCATGGTGGTGACGCTCGCCGCCTTCATCGCCGGCTCGGTGATCGGGCTGTGGCACCTGCCGTCGTGGTGGGGCCTGCCCTCGTTCGGCGCCGTCAATTTCCGCGAGAGCCTGGGCACCGCGCCCGCCATGGCGGTGCAGCTTGCCGCCATCGGCGCGCTGGCGCTGGTGATCGCCGCGGTCGAGCGCCGCAGGCGCGGCGCGCTGCAGCCCATCGCCCGGCCGGCCGGAGACGCGCCGCTGTGGCGGCGCATGCTGCGCGGGCCGTGGCCGCTGGTTTGGGGCGCGGTGGCGCTGGCCGTGCTCAACGCCGTGACGCTGGTGACCGCCGGCCATCCCTGGGGCATCACCTACGCGTTCGGCCTGTGGGGCTCCAAGATCGCCGCCGCCGGCGGCCTGGACGTGGCGTCCTGGACGGTCTGGAACAATCCGGGCGGCCATGCGGCGCTGGAGGCCAGCATCCTGACCAACGACGTCTCGGTGATGGACATCGGCCTCATCCTCGGGGCCATGCTGGCGGCGGCGCTGGCCGGCAAGTTCGGGCCGAAGGTCGACCTGTCGCCCGGCTCGCTCGCGGCGGCCATCGCCGGCGGCCTGCTCATGGGCTACGGCGCGCGGCTGTCGTCGGGCTGCAACATCGGCGCGCTGTTCGGCGGCATCGCCTCCGGCAGCCTGCATGGCTGGGTGTGGTTCGCGCTCGCCTTCGCCGGCAGCGTCGTCGGCATCCGGCTGCGGCCGCTGTTCGGTCTCAGGGACTGAATTCCCAACGTCGCGGATTTCTGCGGTCCGGTTAACCTGATCGACAGCCGCAGGCCCTACGTTCGGCGCGGTCGCGGATTGTCCGCGGCGGCGCCGGACACGAGGTTGCGCGCGGCCATGGCCATCGACGAAGAGGGACGTCTCGACGCGCTGTTCGGCTACCGGCTGCTCGACACCGGGCCGGAGCCGGCGTTCGACCGCATCACCCGGCTCGCGCAGGCGACGCTCGGCTTTCCCATGGCGCTGATCTCGCTGATCGACCGCGACCGCCAGTTCTTCAAGTCGCGCCAGGGCATCGCCGACCGCGAGACGCCGCGCTGCGTGTCGTTCTGCGACCAGGCGATCCAGGACGAGCGCACCCTGATCGTGCGCGACGCCCGCGCGCATCCGCGCTTCTGCACCTATCCCGTCGTGCTCGGGCCGCCCTATATCCGCGGCTACTGGGGCGCGCTGCTGACCACCGCCGGCGGCCATCACCTCGGCACGCTGTGCGTCATCGACCGCGAGCCGCGCGATCCGCTGCCCGGCCAGGTCGGCATCCTGGAGGACCTGGCCCAGCTCACCATCGACCAGATGGAGCTGAGGCTGCTGGCCTCCACCGACAGCCTGACCGGAGCCAAGACCCGCCGCGCCTTCCAGGCCCATGCCGACCGCGCCAGCGCCCGCGCCGCCGCACGGGGCGAGCCGCTGTCGCTGATCGCGTTCGATCTCGACCACTTCAAGGACATCAACGACCGGCACGGCCACGGGCTCGGCGACCGGGTGCTGCGGCGCTGCGTCGCCGCCGCCCATGGCCAGCTCCGCCGCAGCGACGCCCTGGGGCGGCTCGGCGGGGAGGAGTTCGCGGTGCTGCTGCCAAAACTCGGGCTCGACGGCGCGCGCGACGTGGCCGAACGGCTGCGCCGGTCCATCGCCGCCGAGCGGATCGACGTGGCGGGACGGCCGGTGCAGATCTCCGCCAGCTTCGGCGTCGCGGAATGGCAGCCCGGCGACCGCAGCTACACCGACCTCGCCGCCCGCGCCGACGCGGCGCTCTACGCCGCCAAGTCCGCGGGCCGCAACACGGTGCGTTCCATGGACAGCGTAGGGCTGGCCGCGTGACCTTGGCGACCGGGAAGCGACCCGGGGCCAAGGCAGGCGCCAGCCTGACTGCCTGTCCAGGCGCGTGACCGCTTCCAGGGGGCGCGCCCACGGCCGGCAGGCCGATCCACGCTCCCCTGGCCGCGAAATCCCGATCAGGCCCGCTGGATGACGATCTCCAGGTAGTCGGCCGGGATTACGACGGTCCCGTCATCGGCGGTGTTGAAACGTCCGATGAGGGCCATGATGTCGTCCGCCAGCGCCGCCTGTCCGGCCGCGTCGAGCGCCGCGAAGGCCTTGAGGACGGGGCCGTACCAGCCCCGGAAGACCTCCAGCCAGTGATCGGGCGAGCGGTAGCGGAAGGTGTAGGTCTGCGGCGTCAGCGCGATGGCGGCGGAACGGGCGGCGAACTCCGCCTCGATCCAGCTCGGCGTGCCCCACAGGGCCGGTGACTTCGCTCCCGGCGGCGGAGGCACATGCTTGCCGATGGTGGCGAACAGCCGGCCGATGAAGCCGTCGGGCGTCCAGTTCGCGAGCCCGATGCGACCCCCGCGGCGCGCCACACGCAGGAGTTCGGAGGCGGCGCGGTGGTGGTCGGCCGTGAACATCACGCCGAATGTGGACAAAACCACATCGAACGCGCCGGAATCGAAGGGAAGCTCCTCGGCGTCCGCGACCTGGAAACGGATGGCCAGCCCGTCCGCGGCGGCGCGCTTGCGGGCGCCGTCGAGCAGGGCCGGGACATAGTCGGTCGCCGTGACCTCGGCGAAGCGGCGGGCGGCGGCGAGCGAGGCATTGCCGTTTCCGGCAGCCACGTCGAGCACCCGCTCGCCCGATCGCAGGTCGACGGCCTCGCACAGGCGTTCGCCCACGATCTGCAGCGTGGTGCCCACCACGGAGTAGTCACCCGCCGCCCACGTCGCCTGCTGGCGGGCCTTGAGGGCCGCGAGGTCGGGCATCGAGGACGTTCCCGCACTCCCGGCCACAGTCGTCGGCATTGTCGCTGTAGTGGTCATGGTCCCTCTCCTTGAGGTTCGAGAAGGTTTCATTCTGATCGGGCGGAACAGAGCAAGGCATCGGTCGCATGCCGTATTTTTCCTGATGCATATGCAGTATTTCGGGAGTAGATTGCGGCGGTTCGCGCTACGGGAGCATCTGGCCTCCAATGCGGGACCGCGTGACAGGAGAACTCAGCCAGCGCGAGCGGGAGATCGCCGTCGCCTATGCC
>JAEWEX010000039.1 GCA_023389135.1 Pseudomonadota bacterium
CGATAGATCTGGAAGCCCAGCGGCTCCGTGCCCTGGTCGAAGCGGACATGGATGCGCTGGCCGATGAAGGTGGGGCCGGCGTCGGGCGGCAGCAGCACCTCGAACTCGAACACGCGCTCCAGCGCGGTCAGGCCCTTGGCGTCGCGGGGGTCGGTGGGCACCGCGCCGCCGCCCAGCGCGCCGAGCGCCGGCGACGGCAGCTGCCGCGAGCCGCCCGGCACCTCGCGCAGGATCGCCGTCTCCACGGAGGCCGCGCCCCATTCCGATTCCATGACGTGGACCCGTTCGGTGCGCTCGCGCACCAGCGCCACGTCGTCCTGGCTGACCACCGCGCGCGCGGTGAGGCGGTCGGCATCGTCGATCACATAGGCGACAAGCTGGCCCTTGCGGGCGTAGCGGCCCGGCAGGTGCTGGGCGCCGGGGATGATCACCACGCCGCCGCGAGTGGTCGCGACCTGCAGCTCCCGGCGGCGCTCTCGGGCGCGGTCGAGATCGGAGGACACCACCTTCAGTTCCTCGCGCGCGAGCTGGGCGTCGACCCGGTCGGTGTTGCGCAGCGAGGCGAACTGGCGCTCCAGCCCCCGGACCTGCGCCTCCAGCACCGCGATGCGCGCCTCCAGGAACGGATCCTCCAGCGCGATGATGGCGTCGCCGGCGGCGACCCGCGCGCCGTCCTCCACCAGGATGGCGCGGACGAAGCCGTCGGCGGTGGCGCGCACCTGCGCGTTCTCGGAGGGCCAGGTGACGCCCTCGGCGCGGGTGTAGAACGGCGCCGGCAGCACGAACAGCGCCACGAGCACCGCGGTCACCAGCGCGGCGGTGACGCCCACGGCGCGGCCGCGGCGGCGCTCCAGCTCGTTGCTCTTCACCAGGAAGGAAAGGGATTTTCCCAACGGCACCACCAGCTGCGTGACCACGGCCCAGATCGCCAGCGCGACCCCGATGGTGAAGAACTTCGTCCCCACATACAGGATGATTGCGAACATGATGAACATGCGATAGACGAACGTCGCCGCGCCGTAGAACGCGAACCACAGCCGCTCGCCGCGGTCCTGCGCCGGGCTCTCCGCATCGCGGCGGCCGAACAGATAGCGCTTGGCGAGATATCCCCAGTAGCTGTTGGAGCGGTTGCCCAGGTTCGGCATCTCGATCGCGTCCGCCAGCACGTAGTAGCCGTCGAAGCGCAGCAGCGGGTTGCCGTTGAACAGCAGCGTGGAGACGCCGCCGATCAGCATCACGTTGTAGGCGATGGCGTGGACCGGCCCGATGCCCGCATTGAGCCAGACGAACAGCGCGATCGAGGCCAGCGCCATCTCCACCATGATGCCCATGGCGGCGACCAGCGCGCGGTGCCATTTCGAGGTGAACGCGGTGGAGGCCGACGCATCCACATAGGGCACGGGGATGAAGACCAGGAACATGATCCCGATCTCGTGCACCTCCCCTCCCCTGATCTTGGTGGCGTATGCGTGGCCGAGCTCGTGCAGCGCCTTCACCAGCGGGTAGACCAGCCACAGCACCAGCAGGTTCTGCGGCGTCAGCACCTGGTCCACGATGTTGTGGGTGATGGCGCCCCAGTTGACGCCCGCGAACACGAAGCCGGCCACGACCAGCGCCAGCCAGACGAAGAAGCCGGCGCGGCCGAACAGGGGCCGCACCAGATGCACCGTGCGGTCCAGGAAGCGGTCGGGGTCCAGCAGCGGCACGCGGATCGCCAGCGGCGTCCAGAAGCGCTGCTTCCACTTCTGGCGCTCGTGGCGGCGGTGGCGGCGGAACAGCTCGCGCGCGTCCGGCGGCACGTCGCAGATCATGGCGTCGGCGGCATGGAGCTGGCCCAGCAGCCGGATCACCTCCTCCTGGGTCGGGGCCTCGTCGCCGGCGCGTTCGTTGGTCAGCGTCCAGAGCTCGTCGACGGTGCGGGCGCCGTCCATCAGGCCGAGGAAGCGGTAGGCGGCGGGCGTCAGCCGGTGGTGGCGGCCCATGGCGTGGTCCTGCAGCACGTGCCAGACCCGGTCGCGGTAGCTGTGGCGGTGGATCTCGACATGGCTGCGCAGCCGCGGCCGAAGCTTGGCGACGCGGTACCAGGACGGCGAGAACAGCGCGCCGGCCATGGCCTCACGGCCACCACGACCAGACGGCCATGCGCACCCAGTGGACGATGCGGTGCGTCCAGATCCAGGCGAGATGCCGGCGGTCGATCGTGACCTTGCCGATGCCCTGCATGCCGGGCCGCAGGCCGGTGGCCGGGTCGCCCTCCAGCGTCGCCTCGACGCGGAAGTAGTTCATCCCCTCCTCGGCGGTGGAGATCGGCGTCACCTTGTCCACGGTGAAGCGGTGGCCGACATCGGGGTCGGCGTTGAGGGCCAGTTCGCCGGTCTGGCCGGGCTGGACGCCGCTGACGTCGCGCTCCTCGACCTTCAGCACCACGCGGTAGTCGTCCAGCGGGGCGATCTCGAACAGGACGTTGCCGCGCTCCACCGGCGCGCCCAGCGCCTGGCTCAGGTCGCCGGCGACCACGTAGCCGTCGAACGGCGCGACGATGCGCAGGCGGCCGAGCTGGTCGTCGATCAGCGCGAGCTGGGCGTCCGCCTGGTCGATCTGGGAGCGCAGGATCAGCGCCTTGGCGCGCTCGTGGCGGGCCATGGCCTCGGAATATTCGCGCTCCTGCTTGGCGCGCTGGCTCGACCATTTCAGCCGCTCGAACCTGAGGTCGCGCTCGTCCAGCAGGGCCAGCACCTGGCCTTCGCGCACCACGTCGCCGGCGCGCACGCCGGCCTCCGCCAGGAAGCCGGCGATGGGAGCGGCGACCGCGCGCTGCACCACGCCCTCCAGCGAGGCGTCGGCGGTAACGCGGTAGTCGCCCTTGGCGAAGGCGAGGAACAGCGCCACCAGGACGGCGGAGCCGACGAACAGCTTGAGCCCCACATGGCGGGGGCCCACAAGCTTGCGCACGCCGTCGCGGGCGCTGTCGGCGGCCTTGGCGCCGAGCCAGCGGTCCTCGCGCCGCTTGACGTCGAGCATGGGCCCGAGCAGGGCCGCCACCTCCTCCACCAGCTTGACGGTTGCGGGATCGAACGGCTTGCCCTGCGGCCGCTCCAGCGTCAGCGCGCCGATGGGCTTCTGGCCCTCCGACAGCGGGACCGTGACCACCGGGCCGCCGCCATTGTCGCGGTTGAGCGCGAGATGGGCGCGGGTCACGTCGCCGTCGCGCTCCCCCACCGGCGGCGACGCGATCACCGCGCGCTGGTCGACCGCCTCGTCCATGGCCGCCTCCAGGCCGCGCACCAGGTTCGCCTTCTTGCCGAAATTTGCGCTGTTGGAGAGCGCGGCCAGGCGCACGTGGCGGCCCTTGAGGAAGCCGATGGCGACGCGCTCGCAGCCCAGCGCCGATGCCAGCTCGGTGACGGCAGCCGTCGCCGCCTCGCGGAAGCGTCGGTGGTGCAGCGCGCCGGTGAGGATGTCCACGGCGGTGGCGAGCTGGTCCCCGGAAGCGCCGCCGCGGCGGCGCAGCAGGCTGTCCAGCCAGCCGGTGGCCCAGGCCAACTGGTCGATGGCGAGCGGCAGGTCGAGGCCGCCGTCCTGCGCAAGCTCCACCGTGACCGCGCCGCGCATGCGGCCGCCGACGGTGAGCGGATAGCCCAGCAC
>JAEWEX010000052.1 GCA_023389135.1 Pseudomonadota bacterium
GCCCTTGGCCTTGAGCGCGCGCTGCAGCCGCGCCACGTCGACCGCGCCGGGCGCGGGCACGCCGGGCGGCCAGCGATAGCCCAGCAGGTCGCCGCGCCCGTAGGAGGCGATGGAGACCGCATTGCGCTGGTTGCCGCCCAGGACGCGGATGTGGGTCGCCGTCTCGCCGGCATAGAACCCGACATGGCCCTGCCAGCCGGAATTGCCGCGCCTGAACACCACGATGCAGCCCGGCCGGGGCGCGTCGAGCTTGTCGCCCCAGGTCAGGAATGACCGCGCCAGCAGGCTGCCGGTGCCGGCGATGCCGACGCGCGCCAGCATGGCGTTGGCGAAGGCCGCGCACCACGCCGTCTCGTCGTCCCTGATGTCGGGGTGCCCGGCCTCGGCAAAGAAGCGGACGACCTTGGGCTCGTGCCGCGAGCCGACGATCTCCTTGAGGCCGACAAGCGCACGCGCCTCGGCCATCCATGCGGGCTCGCCCGCCTGGCTGGTGGTCATGGGATGCTCCTGATTGGTGGGGTCAGTTGGCCAGTCGCAGCGCAGCTGCATGTTCAGGTTGGCGGGTCACGCCTACCTGAGGTTGTCGCCTCGTACCCGTTTGTGCTCAACTGAAGCAAAAATGGGGGGACACGATGAGCATTGCTGTCGTTATTCCGGTTTACAATCGGCCGAAGCTGATCTTGCGCGCCCTTGCGAGGGTTTCCGATCAATCACGGCTTCCGGATAAGCTTGTGGTCGTTGACGATGGATCGACCGACGACACCGGGACTGTGGCCGAGCGATGGCTGGCGGACAATGCCGGCTTTCCCTGGCAGATCGTCAGGACCGGCAACCGAGGCGTCGCCGCTGCGCGCAATGCGGGCGCAACTGCGACAGCGGGCCTGAACGCAATCGCGTTCCTGGACTCCGATGATGAATGGCCTGCCGACTTTCTTGCCGCTGCAGTCGCGGCACTGGAGCGGCACCCCAACGCATTGGGCGCCGTTGCCGATCGGTTGACCCTCATGGACGGCAATCAGGTTCACCAAGCACATGCTGCGGAGTTCACCGCAGACCCGGTCCTGTGGATGCTCCAACACGGTGCGGCGATGGTGACGTGCTCGCTGTTCCGGCGCGCTGCCTTCGACAAGATCGGTGGCTTCGACGCCGCGTGGCGGACCGGAGAGGACACCCGCTTCTTCATGGCCCTCGCACCAGAAGGCCGGCTGGTTCCATCCCGAGGTATGCCGGTGGTTGTCCACTGCCGACCCACCGCCAGTGCGGATGGCGATGTGGCTTCCATCTCCATGGCTTCCAAGAAGCTGTTCTGGACATGGGCGCGGCAGATGGAACAGCTTCTGGCGGAGCTCCCCGCCGACCACCGGCGGGCACGGGAAGCCGCCATTGCAGAGACCATGGCGGGCCGCTGGGGCCGTACGGTCTGGCACATGCGTCAGGGGAACCACCGACTGCTGGCGCGTCACGCGCAGTGGCGGCAATTCGTCTGGCAAAAGCGGCACGCCAGGGCATTGGCCGCTGCGCATTAGGGGAAATCAGGCGAAGGCCGGAGCCGTCCACCTGTAGATATTTAGCATCTCGGACGCCGATAGCGCGCTACCTTCCCACAATCCGAACATCGCAAGCCTGTTGCCGTTGGGAAACGGCGTGTCGCCATTTCCGGCAGCCGCTATGTTCATGGCGTGGGTCGCGTTGCTGGCGGATGGACTCGTGTAAGCGCCATTTACCGAGCCATATTGCTGCCCATTGACGTAGAAGTTGAGGCCGCCTGCGCCGACGGCCTCATCCTGCGAGAAGCCTACGAAATTCCATCCGGTAGCCGATGCGAGGGGGGCGCCGCTCCCGGTGAAGAACTCGCTGCTGCCACCCTTCCTGAGTCCGAGCTGTAAGTTACCACTGGCGGCCACGAATAACTGGACGCCGACATTGGCGGAGCTTCCGAATGCCGTCCCGGCAAGCGCTACGACCGCTCCCGAAGTGGTTCGGTAGAACCACATAACCATAGAAAATATCGCATTGTTCTTATGCAGGTTGTTTATCCGCGTGGTATTTCCGGCCGCCACAGTAAAGTAGTCGCCCCCGTCGAATGACCAATACGCTCCAATGTCACCTGCGGAGCCCGTAAATGTCGGATCGGTCCCCTGCGTACCGGATGTGGTCCCTCGGTAGAAATCGATCCCGTTGCCACTCCGGTCGCTCCAGGTCTGACCTGTCGTGTAGGACGATGCGTCCCGCGCATCCAGGCAGACGTAAACGCCCGGGAGCAAGCCCAGAAATGTGAGCACGTCGTAGAGCCGGGGAGACAGCGGCGCCCGTCGCCGCCCCGCCACCACCGGCATCCCGGCCATCATCGCCAGCGCGACCGGATCGCCGCCATGGCGCAGCAGCGCCGCCTCGGCCGGCCGGATGATGGCCGGCCTGGCGAGCACCAGCGGAGGCGGCGCGAGGTCGATCACGGCGCCGGCTCCAGCGCCGCGGCGAAGGCCGCCTCGACCCCTGACGCATCCATGACGGCGCCTCCGGCGATCTCCGCCGCCACCGCCGCCTCGGCCGCGAAGCACGCCAGCACATGACCGCGCGCCGCCGACGCCATCTCGATCACCTGGGCATTGGTCAGCGGCTCGAACCCGTGCGGCAGCTTCCACGGGTCGCCGTCTCCGCGCGCGCCGGTCTGCACGGCCAGCACCTCGGCCGCGTATTTGAGCTGCGACCGGTCGTCGGTGGGGATCGCCCAGCCGCTCCACTCCGTGCCGCCCTGCTCGGCCTGCCACCGCAGGTCGGCCAGGTGCGCGAGCGCCTCGAACGGCACATCCTCGAGCTCCCGCACGATCACCGGCAGGCCCTCGACCTCCTCGATCCGCTCTGGTCCGACCGCGCGCTTGCCCTCGGGCACGGCGGCGCGCGTCGCCACCGCCGCCGCGAAGGTCGCTTCCGTCTCCGCGTCCCCGGAGGCCAGCGCCCGCAGCAGCGCCTCGCGCCTGATCTTGGTGGCGCCGTCCGGCGACGGCACGGTGCGCCGGGCGGCGGGCACCGCCTGCCAGGCGCCCTCGATCTTCTGGCACAGCATCAGGC
>JAEWEX010000099.1 GCA_023389135.1 Pseudomonadota bacterium
GGTGAGGACTTTCCGTCTCACCTTGTCACAAAAGCGTTTCACTCGCCGCGTTGCAGCACGTTGGAACTTGACCCCGCGCCGGTCACGACCCGATGCTCGGTTCGGGAGCGGGAACATCCTCATGCGAATCGGTCTTCGGCTTGCCGCGGGCGCGGCGCTGGCGATCATGCTGACCGGCCAGGTCAATGCGATCGTCATGGATCACGACCGGCGAATGACGGTCGAGCGATATGCGGCGGCGCAGGGCGTGTCGCTGTCGGCGGCGGAGCAGCGCTTCGGCGCAACCGGCATCGTCGCCTGCGGGCGGACCCAGTCCACCGCCCAGCTCACGCTGGCAAGCGACGTCATCACCACCACCGCACACGCCTTCATCGACGAGGACGGCGCCCCGCGCACCGAGCCCGGCAACTGCGTGTTCTCCATCGAGACCACCACCGGGCGCATCGCCGTGCCGGTCAACGGCGCCTCGCTCGCGGTGGGGTCGACCCGGCCCTATGGCGAGCCCGGCGTGAAGGACTGGGCGGTGGCCCGCCTCGCCCGGCCGATTCTCGGCATAACGCCCTACCGCCTGGCGACGCTGGACCAGGTGCGCGACATCCTGCTGGTTGCGAACCGGCACCGCGGCTGGTCGTTCGACGGCGCCAAGGCGGTGGAGCGCTGCGCCATACGGGCAGCGGTCCGGAAGGTTGCCAACGCCCCGCGGGAGCTGGGCATCGACTGTTCCACCGGCCAGGGCGCCTCGGGCAGCGCCTTCCTGCTGCCCACGGAGCAGGGCACCATGATCGGCATCTATGTGGGCTGGCGCAGCCGTCATCCCTCCGCCGCGGGGGCCTATGCCGCAAGCCACCAGAATTACGGCCTGGCGGTGGAAGGCGATTTTCGCGGCGCCATCGAGCGGGCGGTTGCGGGCCGCTGACGTTCAGGTCGATGCGGGCGCTGTGTCGCCCGCTCGCGTTGCAGTGCTCCTCCCTTCACCTGAGGTTCCCTTGCAACACCCCGGTGGACACGTGTCCCGGAGCGCGTGAGGGCGCTTGGCGGCGCGGCGCGGCTCGTCCTAGTCTCGTTGCCGTGAGCACCGTCGCGATCGAACTCCGACCTGCCCGTGCCGCCGACGCGCCAGCGATCGCAGCGGTCCACGACGAGGCTTGGCGGCTCGCCTATCGCGGCATCATCCCCGGCCGTGAGCTGGAGCAGATGATCATGCGGCGCGGCCCCGCCTGGTGGGACGGCGCCATCCGCCGCGGCAGCCGCATCATGCTGGTGACGCTGGCGGGATCGGTCGCGGGCTATGCCAGCTTCGGGCGCAACCGCGCGGCCGCCATCGGCGTCGGCGGCGAGATCTACGAGCTCTATGTCAAGCCGGAGTATCAGGGGCTCGGCTTCGGCAAGCGCCTGTTCGGCGCCGCGCGGCGCTCGCTGGGCGAACGGGAGCTGGCGGGGCTCGCGGTCTGGGCCCTGACGAGCAACGAGCACGCCTGCGCCTTCTACCGGCACCTGGGCGGCGTCGCGGTGGCGCGGGGAACCGAGAAGTTCGGCGGCGAAAGCCTCGACAAGCTCGCCTTCGCCTGGACCTGAGCCCGGCATCGGAAGGCCGACGGTGGCGCGCCGGGTGCGATGCTGCACCGCATCACGGCGCCTTGTGGAGCACTGCGCCGCCGTCTAGACAGGCGGCCTCGCGCCAGAGGAGGCCGTCCATGCGCATCGACGCCATCGCCATCGGAAACAATCCGCCGAAGGACATCAACGTCGTCATCGAGGTGCCGATCGGCGGCGAGCCCATCAAGTACGAGATGGACAAGGAAGCCGGAACGCTGGTGGTCGATCGCTTCCTGTACACGGCCATGCGCTATCCGGGGAACTACGGCTTCGTGCCCCACACCCTGTCGGCCGACGGCGACCCCATCGACGTGCTGGTGGCCAACACGCGCGCCATCGTGCCCGGTGCGGTCATCAACTGCCGTCCGGTGGGCGTTCTGAAGATGGAGGACGAGGCCGGGGGCGACGAGAAGATCATCGCGGTGCCTTCCACGAGGCTGACCCGCCGCTACGAGAAGGTGCGCTCGGTCCACGACCTGCCCGAGATCACGCTCCATCAGATCTCCCACTTCTTCCAGCACTACAAGGACCTGGAGACGGAGAAGTGGGTGAAGGTTCTGGGCTTCGAGGGCCCGGATGTCGCCGAGGCCATGATCGTGGAGGCCATCTCGCGGGCGAAGGGCTGACGCACCCTTGCGAACCCGCACGCCGAGGCGGCCGGGGATCGCGACGCCATCCGAACGGTGCCGTGTCCCTGGATCCCGGCGCTCCGGCCGGGATGACCGGACCGTCAAACCCTGAGGATCGACCGCGCGGCCTCGACCGTGTTGGCCAGCAGGCAGGCGATGGTCATGGGGCCGACGCCGCCCGGCACCGGCGTGATGGCGCCGGCCACCTCGCGCGCCTCGGCGAAGGCCACGTCCCCGGCCAGCCTGGTCCTGCCGTCGGGCGCAGGCAGCCGGTTCATGCCGACGTCTATGACGATGGCGCCAGGCCGGATCCAGTCGCCGCGGATCATCTCCGGTCGTCCAACCGCCGCGACCAGCAGGTCCGCCCTGCGGCAGACCGCGGCGAGATCGCGGGTGCGCGAATGGGCGATGGTGACCGTGCAGTTCGCCTGCAGCAGCAACTGCGCCATGGGCTTGCCGACGATGTTGGAGCGCCCGACCACCACCGCGTCGAGGCCCGCGAGATCCGCGCAGGCGCGTCGCGCCAGTATCATGCAGCCGGTGGGCGTGCACGGCACCAGGGCCTTCTGGCCGACGGCGAGCCGGCCTGCATTGACCGGGTGGAAGCCGTCGACGTCCTTGGCCGGGTCGAGGGCCGCGATCACCTTGTCGGCGTCGATCTG
>JAEWEX010000177.1 GCA_023389135.1 Pseudomonadota bacterium
CCGCCGTCCAGCGCCATGTGGACGTCATGGACCGGGGAGTAGGGCTTCTCCTCGCCGTCGTTCACCCGACGCGGATCGCCCGGAACATGGTCCGGCGTGTCCCAGCGCCCCACGGTGAGGTCGATGCCGCCTACGAAGGCGAGCGCATCGTCGATGCAGACGATCTTCTGGTGGTGCGCGGCGTAGATGGGGTGGAACGTGTCGAGCCGGACGCTCAGCCGCTCGTGGTCCTGCCAGTCCGCGCCGAACAGCATGGGCGCGACGGCGCCGGGCGCATGGGCGACCGAGAAGCTCCACACCAGGATGCGGATCTCGAGCCGGGGATGCGCCTCCACCAGCGAGCGCAGCAGCGGGCCGAGCGCCGGCGAGCCCTCGACATCCGGCCGCAGCCGGATGCGCCCGTCGAAGTCCCAGCCCACGATGGTGATCGAGCGGCGGGCCTGCCGCAGCGCGTCGTCGAGCGCGCTGAAATAGGCCGCCGCATCCACCAGCATGGCCGCACGGTCCGCCCGCGCGGTCCGCCAGCAATTGCGCCCCGGGACGGTGATCGTGTCGCCGGGAGGATCGTCGGCCAGCCGCCGGGCGGCGGCGCGGAACGTCGTGAACATGGAGATGCCTTCCGTGGACCCTGGTCGGGGAAACCGCCGGCGGCCACGAAGGTTCCGGTGCCGGACAAGGAACGTCCGGCCATGCGGGAACCCGCCCCCGGAACAGTGGCGACGTCGCCCCGCCGTCCACGGTCGTGTCAGCGATATGAAGGCGTCAACTTCCCGCCAGCGCGGACAGCCCTTCGGCCAGCCCCTTCGCGCTGAGCGGCAACGTCACCGGCCGCCGGTCCAGCATGACGATGGTGGCCGTCAGCTTCTGCGCCTTGGAGAGCGTCTCCACGAAGTCCGGCGCCAGCTTGGCGGTCGCCTGGCAGCGGCCGCGGCTGCATGTCTCGAACGGGATGGTGATCGGCTTCGGCGTTCCCGCCTCCATGGTGACCCCGCGGGTCAGCAGCACGCCGTCGGGGGTCTGCCAGATGCTGACCAGCCCGCCGTCGCCGTCCTTGGCGATGCGCCAGACGAACACGGCCGCGCGCGAATCCGCGCGGGCGAGCTGCTGCATGATCGAGCACTGGCTCGGCCCGCCCTGCGCGGCGCGGGTGCAGGCCAGCCGCCAGTCGCCGAAATCCTGCTGGCGGGTGACCTCGGCCTGTCCCGCGGGCGCGGCGGGTGCCGATGGCGCCGCCGGTGCGGCGGCGGGCGCCTGCCCCCGCGGCGCCGGCTGCGGGACGGGAGGGTTCTGCTGCGCCACCGAGATGGCGCCGCTGAACAGCGCGAACCCCAGCCCGGCGGCGATCACCAGCGCAATGCGCGTGCCCGCCATCAGGCCGCGCGACCGGCGGCGCGGCTCGATGTCCCCGGCAAGAAACCTGTCGGCATCGAGTTGGGGGATCGGCGGTCGCATGGAAGTGCACTCCAGGGCTCCGGGACTGCCCCGTGGCAAGAACAGCCCATGACGGGATTCGAACTCCCGTCCATATCGAAGCATAGCGCAAACAAACGGGCCGGTCGATGCTCTCGACCGGCCCGCGGATATTTCGTGACGGCGCGTCAGAAGCCGAGGCGGACGCCGGCGGAGGCCCCGTAGGAGGTGAACTCGTCGCCGAACTTGCCGTTGGCCGAGACGAAGCCCGACAGCCCGTTGCTGAGGCTCTTCACCGTGGCGGTGGCGGCGACCTCGCCGAACACGCCCTCGATGTCGTCCTCGGCCGTGAAGGTCGAGCCGCCGGCCGTGACCACCACGGTGTTGGAGTCCTCGAACTCGTTCCAGACCTTGCCCAGCAGCGACAGTTCGGTCACGGCCGATCCGGTCAGGAACGAGGTGCCGACCCGGGCGCCGGCGCCCGCGCGGATGCTGGTGCCGTCGTCGAACGACACCGTGCCCTGGAAGGCGTCGAAGTCGTCGACCTCGGTGTGGACGTAGGCCGCCGACAGGATCGGCTCCAGGAACGCCGCGCCCATATACATGCGGTAGCCGGTGTTGGCGGCGACGCCGATGCTGCCGACATCCGCCTGCACCTTCTCGCCCGCGAACTCGTAGTTGGCGTCGAGGAAGTCGCCCTTCACCGTGACGTCGGCATAGAAGCCGCCATTGTTGTAGGCCGCATAGGCGCCGACCGTGCCGCCCTGGTAGTCGGCGTCGGTGCCGACCAGGGAGAAGTCCAGGTCGGAGGTGACATAGCCGCCGAAGATGCCGATGCGGAAGTCGCTGTCGGCCCCGCCCGGCTTGAAGTCCGCGCCGCCCAGGATCGAGTAGATGTTCTGGTCCGAGCCGGTGTCCACGGTGGCCGCGGGGTCCTCCAGCGTGACCGTCGTGTCACGCTCGACCCACGAGCCGGAGCCCTTGATCCACAGGGCGCTGCGCGGCCCGGCGGGGGCGGCCGTCTCGACCGGGAGAGCCTCCATCGGCAGGTCGGCGCCACCGCCGCCCGGGCCCTGGAACTGGCCGCCATAGATGTGGTCTTCGACGACGCTCAGGGTCTCGTAGAAGATGGTCTGGGCGCCGGTGATCAGGCCCGGTGCGTTGAGCGCGCCGGGACCGGCGGTCGCGACCAGCTCGAACTCCTCGCGACCGGTGTCGTTCTGCAGGTACCAGGCAAGCAGGCCGTCCTCGATGAAGGGCACGTCGCCCATCTCGATGTAGTGGTCGGACATGGACGAGATTTTGAAGGCGCTGTCGGCCGGCAAGGTCTCGTCGTCGTCATAGTCCACGACGTCGATCTCGTCCCCGAACTGGGCGTGCCCGCCGCCGATCTTGCGGAAGATCATTTCGGTCTGGCCGGTGATCTCGCCGTCGCGGATGCGCAGCAGGTCGGCTTCGAGGTCGTCGAAGTCGACATCCATGGCGACATGGCCGCCGCCGTGGAAGTTGCCGCGGACGGTGGTGCGGTCGTCGTCTCCGCCATCCACCATGGACAGGATGCCCATGGAATGCATGTGGAAGTCGTTGACCTCGAACTCGGTGTCCTCGTCGTTCCAGCCCTGGAAGGCGGTCTGGATCCAGCCGTGGTTGTTGATGGCGTCATTGCGGCTGCCGCTCAGCTCGTTGTCGCCCTGCACGAACCACGCGCCGTAGTTGTCGATGGTGTTGCCGATGCCGGTGGAGAAGCTGCCGTTGCGGCCGTCCAGGTTGATGCGGCCGGCCATGAAGCCGGTGTTGAGCACGCGCGTCGCGCCGCCGTCGTCGGTGCGCATCAGGTGGTCCTCGGCGGCGTCCTCGTAGTCCGACAGGCCGGCGATGGTACCGGTGCCGTAGCGCACGTACTCGCCAAAGCCCATGAGGTCGGTCTCGAGCGTATCGAGGCTGAGGCCCGGCATGGTGAACTGGCTGGCCTCGGGCATGCTCCAGGGGCCGTAGGAAAAGCCCTCCAGGCGGCGGCTGGCCATCACGCCGTCATTGACGACGTTGTTGGCCGGTGCGAGCAGCATGCCGTTGCTGGTGCTGTCGTCGATGCGGATCACCGCCTGCCACTGGCTGTCGCCGTCGCCGATGATCACGCCGCCGCGGGCGTTGACGATGTCGACCGTGCGCGCATCGTCGATCTGGATGGCGGAATCGCCGCCGACGATCCAGCCGCCCTTGGAGGTGGTCACGCCGTCCGTGATCGCGCCGTTGCGGACGAACACGCCGCCGCCGAAGCCGTCTTCGCGGTCGACCTCCTGAATGTTGATGGCGTCGCCGTAGAGACCGCGGATCAGGCCGCCATCGTTGCGGACGATGACGTTGCCTTCGTAGACATCGTTGACGTTCACGCCCTCGTCGCCGCCGAAGATCGTGCCGCGGCGGTTCTCGACGATGACGCTGCCGTCCATGTCGTCGAGATCGATGCCGTCGTCATCGCCCCAGATCACGCCGCCGAGTTCCGTGCCGGCGGCGTTGGCGCCGATACCGTTGGCGATGAAGAACGCCACGCGGCTCTCGTCGCCATAGCCGCTCGTCTGCAGGCCCTTGTAGTCGGCGATGTCGCCGCCGTCGGCCTCCTCGACATGCACGCCGTCATTGTCGATGCCGACGATCACGCCCGCCTGGTTGCTGATGGCGACCAGGTCGTTGACGTCGTCGATCTGGACGCCGTTGTCGTCGCCCCAGATGCCGGTGGTGTAGCCGCCCTTCAGGAAGCCGCCGAGCAGGCCGCCGCCGACGCCGTCGAACACGCGGTCGTCGAGCTGGCTGAGGTCGATGGAGCCGAAGCGGGTGTTCTGGTTGTTGATGAAGACGTTGCCGTCGGCGAAGCGGATGTCGATGCCGTCATCGTCGACGCCGGCGATCAGGCCGCCGGAGAAGTCCTGGCCGTCCGAGACATAGCCGTTGTTGTTGACCACGACGTCGCCGTCCCAGACGTCGTCGATGTACAGGCCGTCATCGGCGCCGGCGATGACGCCGCCGCCGAGCTTGGTCTCCACCTTGTCCTTGGTGACATAGCCGGCGCTGTTGTTGACCTCGACCGCGACGCCTGCGACAGCGGCATCGCCGGAGATCTCCTCGATCCGCAGGCCGTCCTCGGTCAGGCCCGCGATTGTGCCGCCGGCGTTGTTGACCTGGACATAGTCCTCGAAGTCGATGAACGAGCCGATATCGCCGATGGTGGACTGATAGCTGTGGTTGTTGAAGACGGTGCTGCCCTGAGCCCCGCCCGTGCTGGTCACGCGCAGGCCCGCGCCGCCCTCGCCTTCCAGGTGACCCCAGTTCGTGACCGTGGTGTTGCCGTCGGCGTCGACGAACGCGCCGTTGGCGCCGCCGACGATGTTGGAGGTGGCGCCGAGCACGATGTCGGCCGTCCCGGTCGCCGCGCCTGCCGACACGCCGCCGTCGAAGCCGACATGAAGGCCGTTGCCGGCGACGTCGATCGAGCCGGCGAAGTCGATATCGGCCTCGCTGGACTGAAGAACCCAGATGCCGTGGTCACCGGTGTCGTTGCCGCCGGTCAGAGCCACGCCGTCATCGACCGTGACGCCGACGATGCCGCCGGCGAGCACCACGACCTCGGACTTGGTGCCGGTGTACGTCCCGTCCATCAGGTTCATGGTGACCGTGCCGCCGCCGGTCGCCTGCGCGTCGATCGCTTCGCCCATGTTGGTTCCGGCGGTCACATTGCCGGACAGGTTCATGAGGATGTAGCCGTCGGAGGTCGCGGTCCGCAGCCGCATGCCGTCCTGGCTGCCGGTGCCGCCCGTGATCACGGTGTCCGTCTCGGCGCTGAAGTCGATGAAGCCGCCCGACGTCACGATGTTGAAGCCGTGAGTGGTACCGCCGCTGACCTTCGCGGCATCGAGACCATTGTCCGCGCCATACACGTCGACCCAGACATTCTTGCTGGTGCCGAGATTGATGCCGCCAACCTCGTTGGTGCCCGGATGGACGTAGATGCGGCGATCGACCACGACGCCCACTTCGCTGTAGCCGTCCTCGGTGCCGCCGGGGTTGCAGTTGACGTCGTTGCCGGTGAGCGAGCAGTCCGCCAGCGCCTGCCGCGGCATGGCCACCATGCCGCCCAGCGCGACCACGACGCCAGCCGTCAGCGCGGTTCCGGCCATGAGCCAGCTCTTCCGCGGCTTCGGCGAGACCACGACGCGAAAAGTCTTGCGGGCCTTGGGCGCAGTAGCGTTCTTGCGCGACTTCATCCTGCTCATGCTCGATCCCCGAAACTGACGGTAGGCACCGGGTGCCGCCGATCCCCAAAACATGTTGCGAGCGCCGCCATGGCGCGCCGCTTTCGCAGCCGACACAGCCGCCGATGCGATTCCTTAGCGAGACTCCTGACTGTCAACAAGCGCCGTTTACTTCGATGAAATGCGCAACGTGAATCTCGTTATTGGCGCGATGCGTATTGAAAACGTCTCAATATACAATTTTGAGACACCAACTCGCGCGAGCATTTTGCTGTTGCATGCTCGTGTCAGATTTTCTATAAAACCCGTCGAACAACGGGGAATTGATCGGGTTGAGGGGCTCCGGTCGATCTCCGTCGAAGCGAAAAGCGGCCGGCGATGCGGCGCCCCGTCGATCGGACCGAATTCTGCGACAGCCCCTGGAAGCGAAAGCCGATCCATGTTGCCGGCGCGCCACAGTCAGCGCGATGGCCCCAGGCGCTCGGCATCGCAGATTGGGGGCTGAGGAAAATGCGAATCGGATATCTCCGCGGCGACGGCGGCGAGGACGAGATCCTCAAGGCTGTCGCCTCCCTGGAATCCGCCGGCTGCGCGCGCGTCACGATCGATTCCCGGTCCAGGCGGCAACCCGGCGTGAACCCCGCCTTCTCGGCGCTGGTGGCGCGCCTGCAGCCGGAGGACACGCTGGTCGTGCCCGGCCTCGACCACCTCGCCCACACGCTCGGGCAGCTGCTGGAACGGCTGGACGCGGTGCTGGCCCGCGGCATCGCGCTGGAGACGCTGTCCGGGGAACTCGACGCCGGCCATCCGGGCCTCGGCCGGACCGTACGGGCGCTCCAGACCTTCGCCATCCGCAACCGCGCCTTGCACGCGGCGCCCGGGGAACACGGTCTCCGGCCACATCCGGGCCGCCCGCGCCGGCTTCCGGCCGACGAGGTCGCCTGGGCCCGCCAGCAGCTGGCGGGCGGCCAGCGGTCGGTCTCCGAGATCGCGCACGAGCTGGGCGTCTCGCGCGCAACGCTCTATCGCAGCCTCAGGCAGCAGGCGGGGGGCGGCATTGCCCACGAGGCCGGCTCCGGCCTCGCCACGCACGCCCCTTCCTTCAAGGACCAGATGGGATGACCGCGCCGTCCTGGTCCGCCGGCTACGTCAGCGACGTCGCCTACACGCTGGGCTTCTATCGCGAGATGGCCCCGCCTCTGCTGGACTACGCCTGCGTCTCGGCGGGCGTGGCCGGCCTGCCCGCAAGGCCGCTGCGCTATTGCGAGCTCGGCTGCGGCCGCGGCTACGGCACGGCGCTGCTGGCGGCCGCCAACCCGGACGGACATTTCGTCGGCATCGACTTCAACCCCGCCCACATCCGCGAGGCGCGCGCCACGGCCGAGCGCGCCGGGATCGGCAATGTCGACTTCCTGGAGCAGGGCTTCGGCGAGGCGGCGGCGACGCAGGGCGAGCCCTATGACGTGGTGGCGCTGCACGGGGTCTACAGCTGGGTCGCGCCGCAGGTGCGCGAAGACATCCACGCCTTCCTGCGCAACCGGCTGGCGCCCGGCGGCGTCGCCTATGTCAGCTACAACGCGCTTCCGGGCTGGGCCGCGTCGGCCCCGGTCCAGCACCTGCTCAAGGAACTGGCCGACCGCGGACGCGGCGACACGCTGGCCCGGGCCGCGGCCGGGCGCGAGGTGCTGAAGGTCCTGGCGGGCTCGGCCGCCGGCTTCTTCGCCCAGACGCCGGCCGCCCGGCGCCGCATCGAGATGATGGACGGCCAGAACCCGGTCTACGTCGCCCACGAATTCCTCAACGGCAACTGGCAGCCGCTCTACGTGACGCAGGCCATGGCGGCGCTCGGCGAGGCCAAGCTGACCTATGTCGCCTCCGCGACCATCGGCGAGAACCGGGCGGCGCTCTGCGTGCCCGCCGACGCCGCGGCGCCGGTTCGCGCCGCGCCGGACGTCGCCACCCGGGAGCTGCTGAAGGACTTCGCCGTCAACAAGCAGTTCCGGCGCGACATCTATGTGAAGGGCCCGACCCGGCTCTACGGCCGCGACGCCGAGGCGCGCTACGGCGCGGTGACGCTGGCGCTGGTCTCGCCGCCGCCCGAGCCGCGGGGCGACTGGCCCGTGCCCGCCGGCACCGCGAAGCTGCGGCCGGAGCTGGTCGAGGCGATCCTGGCCGCGCTTCGCCAGGCGCCCGCGCGCATCGCCGATATCCGTGAGGCTGCCCGGGACCTCGCCCCGCAGGGCGAGGAGATCGCGGCGGTGATCGACATCCTGATCCACAATGGCGTCGTTGCGCCTTGCCGCGGCGATTTCGCCAGCATCGACCGCACGCCGGCGCAGCGGCTCAACCGCGTGGTGACGGAACTGGCGATGCTGGAGGACAGCCACCAGTTCCTCGCCTCGCCGGTGCTGGGGTCCGCCATCGCGGCGAGCTACTTCGACCGGCTGGCCGGCGGCCGGCTGGCCGACAGCCCGCAGGCCGATGGCGACGGTGAGGCCGCCGCGGTGCTCGATCTGCTGCGCATGGCGGGCAAGCGCCTGTCGCGGCAGGGCAAGGCGCTGGAGGATGCCGAGGAGACCTCGTCCTATGTGGCGGCCATGGCACGCGAGTTCAGGTCCGGAAGCCTTCCGCGCTGGCGCAGGCTCGGCATCTGGGACTGAGCGCGCCGGCCGCGCCCGGCGCGCCGTCGCCATCGCCGCGCTCGCCGCCGCCCTGGCGGGATGCATGGCTGCGCGGGAAGCCGCATTCACCCCGACGGCAAGTCCGGGAGCGCCCGTCCACGGGCCGCTGGGCGAGCAGGCCGGCCCCGACCGGATGCAGGCCTGGCTGCTTCCCGCCGGCCGGCCCGGCGTCTCCATGCGCGCCTATCTGCACCGCCCGCAGGGCGACGGGCCGTTTCCGCTGGCGGTGGTCAACCATGGCTCGGTGCAGGACCCCATCGGCCGCGCGCGCATGGCGGTGCCGGCCTATCCGCACCTGACGGCCTGGCTGCTCGCCCGCGGCTACGCCGTGCTGCGCCCCGTCCGCCCCGGACACGGCGAGACCGGCGGCCCCTATCTGGAGGACCAGGGCGG
>JAEWEX010000215.1 GCA_023389135.1 Pseudomonadota bacterium
CTCTCAGCCGCCGCCACCCTGCCGCGCGATGCCGGCGGCGCCGCCCTCGTCGGCCGCGCCTGGCGCCCGGACGCCGGCGGCCCGAGCGTGGTCGCCGTGCGCGACGGCGAACTGGTCGACATCACCGCAGCCGTCCCCACCATGCGCGACCTGTGCGAGGCCGCCGATCCGGCGGGCGTGCTGCGCGCGGCCCGCGGCGACAGCCTCGGCGCGCTCGAC
Organism: Pseudomonadota bacterium; assembly: GCA_023389135.1. Lineage (GTDB taxonomy): Bacteria > Pseudomonadota > Alphaproteobacteria > Rhizobiales > Methylopilaceae > Agaricicola. The sequence continues at coordinate 220 of JAEWEX010000215.1, forward strand.
GCGGTGCTGGCCAACACCCCGCCCGATGCGCGCGACCCGGACCGGCCCTGGCTGCTGGCGCCGGCGGACCTGCAGGCGATCAAGGCCGCCGGCGTCACCTTCGCGGTCTCCATGCTGGAGCGCGTGATCGAGGAGCGCGCCCGCGGCAACCCGGCGGCCGCCGCCGCCATCCGCACCGAGATCACCGCCATGGTGGGCGAGGACTTCGCCAGGCTGAGGCCCGGCTCGCCCGAGGCGATGAAGCTCAAGGACATGCTGGTCGCCCAGGGCGCTTGGTCGCAATATCTCGAAGTGGGCATCGGCCCCGACGCCGAGATCTTCACCAAGTCGCCGCCCATGGCCGCGGTCGGCACCGGCATGGAGGCGGGCCTGCACCCCGTCTCCACCTGGAACAACCCCGAGCCGGAGGTCGCGCTCGCGGTGTCCTCCGCCGGCCGTATCGTCGGCGCCACGCTCGCCAACGACGTCAACCTGCGCGACGTGGAAGGCCGCTCGGCGCTGCTGCTGGGCAAGGCCAAGGACAACAACGCCAGCTGCGCGCTGGGACCGTTCCTGCGCCTGTTCGACGCCGGCTTCGGCCTCGACCATGTGCGCCGCATGGAGGTCAGCCTCACCGTGGACGGCCCCGATGGCTTCCGGCTGGAGGGCGCGTCGTCGCTGTCGCGCATCAGCCGCGACCCCGCGGACCTGGTCGCCCAGATGATCGGGCCGCACCACCAGTATCCCGATGGAGCCATGCTGCTGCTGGGCACGCTGTTCGCGCCGGTCAAGGACCGCGACGCGCCGGGCAAGGGCTTCACCCACAAGCTCGGCGACATCGTCACCATCGCCGCGCCGGAGCTCGGCGCGCTGGTCAACCGCATGACCACATCCGACCGCGCCGAGCCCTGGACGTTCGGCGCAAGCCACCTCATGCGCAACCTCGCCCGCCGGGGTCTGCTGACGGGAGACGCCTCATGACCGACAAGCCCTTCGCCAACTTCATCGCCGGCGCCTGGAGCGCGGTGTCCGACACGGGCGAGAACGTCAATCCCTCCGACACCGGCGACATGGTCGGCCGCTACGCCCGCGGCTCCCGCGACGACGCGCTCGCGGCCATCGCCGCCGCCCGGGCCGCGTTCCCCGCATGGTCGCGCTCCGGCCCGCAGGCCCGGCACGACGCGCTGCAGAAGGTCGCGAACGAGATTCTCGCCCGCAAGGACGAACTCGGCCGCCTGCTGTCGCGCGAGGAGGGCAAGACCCTGGCCGAGGGCGTCGGCGAGGTGGCGCGCGCCGCCCAGATCTTCGGCTTCTTCGCCGGCGAGTGCCTCAGGCAGGCGGGCGAGACGCTCGCTTCCGTGCGGCCGGGCGTAGGCGTCGAGATCACCCGCGAGGCCGTGGGCGTCGTCGGGCTGATCACGCCGTGGAACTTCCCCGCCGCCATTCCCGCCTGGAAGATCGCGCCCGCGCTCGCCTACGGCAACACGGTGGTGTTCAAGCCGGCCGACCTGGTGCCGGGCTCCGCCTGGGCGCTGTCTGAGATCATCTCACGCGCGGGCCTGCCCGAAGGCGTGTTCAACCTCGTCATGGGCCGCGGCTCCGTGGTCGGGCAGGCGATCCTGGAGAGCCCCGACGTGGCGGCGGTGTCGTTCACCGGCTCGGTGGCAACGGGCCGCAGGGTGGCGGCGGCCTGCGTGGCCTCCGATCCCATGAAGAAGGTGCAGCTGGAGATGGGCGGCAAGAACCCGCTGGTGATTCTGGACGACGCCGACCTCGGCGTCGCGGTCGAGACCGCCGTCAACGGCGCCTTCTTCTCGACCGGCCCGCGCTGCACGGCGTCGTCGCGGCTGGTCGTGACCGAGGGCATCCACGACCGCTTCGTCGACGCCATGGTGGAGCGCATCCGGGCGTTGAAGGTGGGCGACGCGCTCGACCCCGCGACCCAGATCGGGCCGGTGGTCGACCAGTCCCAGCTCGACCAGGACCTCGACTACATCCGCATCGGCCGCGAGGAGGGGGCGGAGCTGAAGGTCGGCGGCGAACTCCTGAACCGCGAGACGCCGGGCTTCTACCTGTCGCCGGCGCTGTTCACCGGCGCCGACAACGCCATGCGCATCGCGCGCGAGGAGATCTTCGGCCCGGTGGCCTGCGTCATCCGGGTGAAGGACTACGACGCCGCGCTCGCCGTCGCCAACGACACGCCGTTCGGGCTGTCGGCCGGCATCTGCACCTCGAGCCTGAGGCACGCCACCCACTTCAAGCGCAACAGCGAGGCCGGCATGGTCATGGTCAACCTGCCGACGGCCGGCGTCGACTATCACGTGCCGTTCGGCGGCCGGAAGGGGTCCAGCTACGGCCCGCGCGAGCAGGGCCGCCACGCCGCGGAGTTCTACACCACCGTCAAGACGGCCTACACGCTGGCCTGACCCTCCGCCGCTCAGCCGATGGGCGGGGGCAGTTCCTGGGGCGGCGGCGCGGGCACCGGCTCCTCGACCGGGTCCGGCACCACGTCCGGCGGCGGCTCCGGGATGCCCGGCGGCAGGTCGGGCGTCGGGTCCTCGACCGGGGTCGGGGGCCGCACCGGCTGCGGATCCGGCGTGTGCGGTGTGGGATCGTCGAGGTCGGTTGGCATGGCTGCTCCTTCAGGGCACCAACCGCGCGCGCCCGGCGAAGTTCCGCGGCAGACCGGTCACGGGCGTTCGAAGCTGGGCCCTCCGCTCGAGCCGGAGGGCGACGGAGGGTGGGGCAACCCCTCCTGTCATCCCGGAAACGGCAAAGCCGTTATCCGGGATCCAGGAACACCGTCCAGTCCGCCCGCGGACCGCCAGCCGCGCCGCGCGTCCTTCGGGACGCGGCCTTGCCTCTCCTCGGGATAAGGCCATTCAAGCTGGGCCCTCCGGTCGAGCCGGAGGGCGACGGAGGGTGGGGCAACCCCTCCTGTCATCCCGGAAGCGGCGAAGCCGTTATCCGGGATCCAGGAACACCGTCCAGTCCGCCCCGGACCGCCAGCCGCGCCTCGCGTCCTTCGGGATGCGGCCTTGCCTCTCCTCAGGATAAGGCCATTCAAGCTGGGCCCTCCGGTCGAGCCGGAGGGCGACGGAGGGTGGGGCAACCCCTCCTGTCATCCCGGAAGCGGCGAAGCCG
>JAEWEX010000278.1 GCA_023389135.1 Pseudomonadota bacterium
GTCATGGCGTCCCTGAAAGGACTGACGGCGGAGGTGTTCCACGACGCCGCGGGAATGCCTCGCCATCCTGGGGCCGAGAAGGCCGCGCAGTGAGAATTGCCGGTGGCGCGGCGTGCCGCGACACCGGCGATCTCTGCCGTTGTCCAACCAGAGGCCAGCCATGACAACGAACATCCTGTTTGCGCCCGCAAGTCTCGGGCCGCTTCTGCTGCGCAACCGCATCATTTCAGCGCCGCACGGAACGTGCCAGGCCGTGGACAACCTCATCTCGGAAGCGCATGAGGCCTACTATGGCACCAAGGCCCGGGGCGGGGTCGGGCTGATCATCACCGAATCCATGCGGGTGCACCCCACGGGACTTCCCTATTCCGGGGCGATCGCTCTCTACGACGAGCGCAATCGCGAGCGGCTCGCCCGGCTGGCGCAGGGGGTCAAGCAACACGGCGCCGCGCTTGTCGCCCAGCTAAACCACGCGGGCAGGGCGATGAAGCCCGGCTATAGCGGGCATCCGCTCTGGTCGTCGTCGCCCATCGCATCGCCCCTGCACGGCGAGGTTCCTCATGCGATGGACCGCCGCGACATAGACGAGTTGCGCCGCGCCTTTCGGAACGGGGCCAGCCGCGTCGTCGAGGCGGGCTTCGACGGTGTCGAGGTCCACGCGGCGCATGGCTATCTGCTGCAGCAGTTCCTGTCGCCATGGGCCAACACGCGCAGCGACGAATATGGAGGAAGCATAGAAAACCGCCGGCGGCTTCTTCTGGAAATACTTGAGGAGGTACGGTCCGTGGTGCCACGCGACCGCGTGCTCGGCGTGCGGATATCGTCGGAGGAGTGGGTCGAGGGCGGACTGCATACGGAGGACATGGAGCAGGTCGCGCAAGAACTGGGGCGGCGCCGGCTGGTCGACTACATCCATGTATCGAGTTCCACTTATCACCCCGACAGCTATTGGACGATGATCCCCGACATGCATGAGGGCATGGCGCCGTTCGCGGACCGCATCGGCCGGATCAAGTCGGCCGTGTCCAATATGGGCGTACGAGTGATCGGCGTCGGGCGCATCCACGATGCCGCCATCGCGGAAACGCTCGTGGAGAACGGTACGCTGGATTTCGTGGCCATGGCGCGGCAACTCATCGCCGACCCGGAATGGCCGAACAAGGTGCGCGAGGGTCGGCTCGACGAAATCCGCCCATGTATTGCCTGCAATCAGGGCTGCATCGGGGTGGTCGCACAGCACCAGCCGATCCGGTGCGTGGTCAATCCCACAGCGGGACGCGAACGGAGTTGGGATCCGGAGATTTTCCAGCAGGGCGAGGCCCTCAAGGTGGTCGTGGTTGGCGGGGGAGTGGCCGGGCTGGAGGCTGCACGCGTCGCTGCAGCCCAGGGCCAGCGGGTGGTGCTGTTCGAACGCTCCGCCCATCTCGGAGGCCAGGCGCGCACTGCAACGCTCGCGCCCGGTCGCGGCGAGTTCTCCCGGCTGCTTACATATCTGGAGACCGACGCGCGCCGCCGGGGCGCGGAGATCCGCCTGTCCATCGAGGCAACCCCGGAAGCGATCACGGCGGAGGCGCCCGACGCGGTGGTAGTGGCTTGCGGCGCCCGCCACCATGTGGAGCCGATCATGTTCGGCCGGCCGGCGATCGATGCCGTCGAGGCCCTGAACCGGGTCAGGGACGATCCGGCGGCATTCGCCGGCCGCCACATCCTGCTCGTGGATGATGCGGGTCACTACCAGTCCTACGGGACGGCGGAGGCGCTGGCGGCCGCAGGCGCCGCCATAACCCTCGTGACCTCCAAGCCTTCGATTGGCGCGAAGCTGCCGACCGTCAACCTTCACCGCATGCTCAAGCGGCTCAAGGCATCAGGCGTCCGCTGCTTTGACGGTTCGACGCTCGTCGCCGGGGGCGAGGGCGTCTCGGTTAGGGACGTAGCCTCGGGCAGTTTGACCGCCCTGAGCGGCGTCGATCTTGTCGTGGTTTCCGGGGCACCGAGCCCGTCGGACGATCTGGTGGCGTGGGCGCGAGAGAATTTCGATGACGTTCATGTCGTCGGCGATTGCGCCAGCCCGCGATCGGCGCTGGAGGCCATGCATGACGGGCACCGCGTCGCCCGAGGCTTCGTCACCCCGGTCGTATAGGGATCAAGATGCGCATTTGGTATCAGAGCCTGATCGAGGACGACGGCCTTCCCCAGTATTTCGAGGGAATGCGGCAGCGCGCCCGCTCGATCGCCCGCAACGGCACGGAGATCGATTTCGTCGGCATGCCGCCGGGCACCTATGGCGGCCTGTCTCCGGCTGACGTCGTCGTCTATCCCTACCTCATGTCCCTGCACCACCAGTCGATACTGGACAATGCCTTTACCGCACAGGCGGAGGGTTACGACGTTTTCGTCATCGGCTCGGTGCAGGATCCGGCCATGGACGAGGCCCGCAGCCTGCTGCGCATTCCCGTCGTCGGGTACGGCGAGGCCGCAATGCATGTGGGTTGCATGCTGGGTCGGAAGTTCTCCGTTGTCATATTCCAACACCGCCTGGACCAGATCATGGATATGCGGATCG
>JAEWEX010000329.1 GCA_023389135.1 Pseudomonadota bacterium
CATCCAGCGCGTGCTCCAGCTGCTGCTGGCCGAGCGGGTCTCGATCCGCGACCTTTCGGCGATCCTGGAGGCCATCGCAGAGGCCGTGGGCTTCACCCGCAACCCGCAGGCGATCGCCGAGCATGTCCGCGCCCGCCTCGCCCGCCAGCTCTGCGCCCAGCACCAGGCGCCGCAGGGCCACCTGCCGCTAATCGTGCTGTCGCCGCTGTGGGAACAGGCTTTCGCCGAATCCATCGTGGGTTCGGGCGATGACCGCCAGCTCGCCATGGCGCCGTCGAAGCTGCACGAGTTCATCCAGGCGGTGCGCACCCGCTTCGAGGATGCGGCGCGCCAGGGCGAGGTGCCGGTGCTCTTGACCTCGGCCGGCATCCGCCCGTTCGTGCGCTCCATCGTCGAGCGCTTCCGGGCGCAGACCACGGTGCTGAGCCAGGCAGAAGTCCATCCCCGCGCCAGGCTGAAGACGGTCGGCAGCGTCTGAGCCCCAGCCAAGCAAAAGCCCCGCGCGGCTGAGGCCGGCGGGGCTTCTTTTGAGCGATGGGCTGCGACGTCAGAAGCGGCGCGAAGCACCGATGCGCAGCAGGTGGGCCTCGGCGTCCACATCGCGCGGATCGGTCTCGACGGTGATGCGGTCCTCGCCGAGATCCACATAGAGATAGTCGAGCTTGAGCGAGGTGCGCTCGGTCAGCTTGGCCTCGATGCCGCCGCCCACCGTCCAGCCGACGCGGGTCAGGTCGGCGCTGTCGCCATTGTCGTAGAGCTCGATCCCGCCAGCCGCGACGCCGGCGGTGGCGAACGCCATGAAACGCCCGGCCGTGAAGCCGACCCGGCCGCGGGCCGTGGCGATCCAGTCGATCCCGACGCGCTCCAGGTCGAGCCGGTCGTCGATGCCCGTGCCGTTCTCCTCCGCATTGGAGAGCGCGACGTCGGCCTCCACGCCGAACAGCAGGTTGCCCATATGCCAGTTGTGGCCGGCATGGATGCCGCGCAGCGCCCCGTCCGGCTCGGCCGTTCCGATCTCGTCCAGTTCGTCGAGATCGGCGCTGTGGACGTCGCCGAACACCCAGCCCGTATGCGTGCCGAGATAGAAGCCGGAACGGTCGGGGCTCACGTCCGCCTCGAAGAAGCGGGGCAAGCCGCCGCTTGCCAGCGGACCCGCGCCGAAATGGTAGTTGAAGCCGACGCGAACGGTATGGGTCTCCAGATCGGCCTTGAACCGGTCGTCGCCGTCGATGACGAACGACTTGGATCCGTAGTCCGCGTAGAGATACTCCAGCTTGATGGACATGTTGGACGTGACCTTGGCCTCGACGCCCGCGCCGAGCGTCCAGCCGACATAGGTCTCGTCCTGGATGTCGGTGTCGTCGTCGAACTCGGCGCCTGCAAAGGCGATGCCGCCGGTGCCGTAGACCAGAACATGGTCGAAGGCGTAGCCGACGCGGCCCCTGACGCTTGCGGTCCAGTCGATGCCGACGCGCTCGATGTCGAAGGGATCGACATCAGGCACCCCCTCCTTGGCCAACGTCAGACCGATATCGCCCTCGATGCCCAGGACGAAATTCCCGAACTGCCGGTTGTAGCCGGCCTGGGTACCCATCACCGCGCCGTCAGGGTCGAAGTTGCCGAAGAAATCGGGGCCGTCGGCCTCGTCGAACTGTGCCCAGGTCCAGCCCGCATTGGCGCCGAGATAGAAGCCCGACCATGTCGGGATGGGCGGTTCCGCCTCGTAGACAGGCGGAAGGTCGGCGGCCATGGACACAGTGGCCATCGCGCCGAGCGCGACGCCGCCGAGAAGAAAACGACGCATCGAAGAAAACCCCGCAACCGGAAGGACCGATCATCGTCACTACCGTGACTCGCGTTAAAATGCTGTCGCGGGCCGGCCACAGGATCGGAAAATATTATGCCGTATGCCGGCGGACGCTCAGCTCGCCCGGCGGACGCCGCGCAGGGCGATCTCGTCGAGGTCGGCCTGCTCGCGGGCGTTTTCGTCGGCGCGTTCGCGGGCGCTGTCGCGCTCATCGAGGATCTCTAGCTTCTTGAGCTCCTCGAACGCCTCCGCCAGTTCGTCACGGGCCGCGTCGAGCTGGCCCTGCAATTCGCCGGCCGAGCGGCGCAGGTTGTCGCGCCGGTTCATGGCCGCCTTGGCGTAGGTCGGATAGGCGAAGTGGGCGATGTCGTGAATGCCCGCGCGCTCCTGCTCGTGCAGGATCTCGCGGTCGAGATCGGTGGCCATGCGCTCGAAGTCGGCGATCATCGCCTCGATCTGGGCGACGTGCCGACGCTTCTCGTCGACCTGGAAGCGCTTGAGGCGCAGGAGGGTGTCTCTCGACTTCATGTCGACACAGATACACCACGACCGTTAGCGATCGGTTTCCGTCGACGTCAGGATTTGAGCCAGCCAGCGATATCCCTCGTCCAGCGACGTCGCCTCGTCCTTGCCCTGCCGCAGGAACGCCTCCAGCGGCTCATGCAGCCGGATCGCCTCGTCCACCTCCGCGCTCGCGCCCGTCCGGTATGCGCCCAGGCGGATCAGTTCCTCCATGTCGGCATAGGTCGCCATCACGCGCCTGCCGCGCCCGACCGTGTCGACGTGCTCGGTGGCGGTCGCGCGCGGCATGGTGCGCGACACCGACTTCAGCACGTTGATCGCCGGATAGCGTCCACGCTCGGCGATGGCGCGCTCCATGACCACGTGGCCGTCGAGGATCGCCCTCACCGCATCGGCCACCGGCTCGTTGTGGTCGTCACCGTCCACCAGCACCGTGAAGATGCCGGTGATGGAGCCCGCATCGACCCCCGGCCCCGCCCGCTCCAGCAGTCGCGGCAGCTCGGAGAAAACGGTGGGCGTGTAGCCCTTGGAGGTGGGGGGCTCGCCGGCGGACAGCCCGATGTCGCGCTGGGCCATGGCGAAGCGCGTGACGCTGTCCATCAGGCACAGCACGTCCTCGTCGCGATCGCGGAAGAACTCGGCCAGCGCCAGCGTCAGATAGGCGGCCTGCCGGCGCATCAAAGCAGGCTCGTCGGATGTCGCCACCACCACCACCGCATTGGCGAGCCCCTCCTCGCCGAGGTCGTCCTGCAGGAACTCCTGCACCTCGCGGCCGCGCTCGCCGATCAGGCCGATGACGGAAACCGAGCTGCGGGCGTTGCGCGCCAGCATGGCGAGCAGCACCGACTTGCCCACGCCCGATCCGGCGAAGATGCCGAGCCGCTGGCCGCGGCAGCAGGTGACGAATGTGTTGAGCGCGCGCACGCCGAGATCCAGCGGCTGGCCGACGCGGCGGCGGGCATGGGCGGGTGGCGGGCTGGCGCGGAAGGGATAGAGCGCCGGCCCCTCCGGCAGCGGCCCCTTGCCGTCGACGGGACGGCCGAGGGCGTCGATCACGCGGCCGCGCCAGGCGGGGGTGGGCCTCACGCCAGCGACCGTCGGCCCCACCACAGCCCGGCATCCCCGGCGCACGCCTTCCAGCGTGCCGAACGGCATCACCAGCGCCCGCTCGCCCGCAAAGCCCACCACCTCGCACGGGATCGAGCGGCCGCCCGCCACCTCGATGTCGATGCGGCCGCCCACGGCCATGGCGCCGATGGGCCCGGCGACCTCCACCAGCAGGCCGCGCACGGCCATGACGCGGCCGTAGACCTCCCGGTCGGGAACGGCGCGGACAGCCTCGATCAGGGATTTCAACAGCCCCTCCCGGCAATCGGCCTGATCGTAACCATTCGTTTACGCCCTCCCTTAATCATATGGGCCGGAGTTCGACAGGCCAGCAAGCCTTCGCTCCGTGTCGTCAAGGTCGAGTCTCCTGAATCGGTTACCAGCCGTCGTTAAAGTGAAATTTGAAGACTTTCACCTGCGAAAAAAGGTTCCGTGACAGGATATTACGCCGATTCGCGAAGATCGGCTGTTTCGAGGCTTGCCGGGTCGAATCAAGTTTTGTTAACCATTCGGCTCTAGGCTTGCGAATCGGGACAGCAGCGGACACCGGCGAACGCTCTTCCGGAATCGACGGCACGCGGGGCGACGGTGGGGGATTGAGATGCGCGTTCTTCTGATCGAAGACGACAGCGCTACCGCGCAGAGCATAGAATTGATGCTCAAGTCCGAGAGTTTCAACGTCTACACCACCGATCTCGGTGAGGAGGGCGTCGATCTCGGCAAGCTTTACGACTACGACATCATCCTTCTGGACCTGAACCTGCCGGACATGAGCGGCTACGAGGTGCTCAGGGCGCTTCGGGTCTCCAAGGTCAAGACGCCGATCCTGATCCTGTCCGGCCTCGCCGGCATCGAGGACAAGGTGCGCGGCCTGGGCTTCGGCGCCGACGACTACATGACCAAGCCGTTCCACAAGGACGAACTGGTCGCGCGCATCCACGCCATCGTCCGCCGCTCCAAGGGCCATGCCCAGTCGGTCATCGCCACCGGCGACCTGATCGTCAACCTCGACACCAAGACGGTCGAGGTCGGCGGCCAGCGGGTGCACCTGACCGGCAAGGAATACCAGATGCTGGAGCTGCTTGCGCTGCGCAAGGGGACGACCCTCACCAAGGAGATGTTCCTCAACCATCTCTACGGCGGCATGGACGAGCCCGAGCTGAAGATCATCGACGTCTTCATCTGCAAGCTGCGCAAGAAGCTCTCCACCGCCACCGACGGCAAGAACTACATCGAAACGGTCTGGGGCCGCGGCTATGTGCTGCGCGAGCCGCCGGAGGACGAGGTCCGCGCCAGCGCCTGAAGCGCGGCGCAAGCCACCCGAAAGCCCCGCCCGCCGCGGGGCTTTTCGCGTGTCCGGGGCGGCAGCGACCTCAGCCCGCCGCCCGGCGAGGCATCGTCGCGGTCGCCGGCGCCGGGCCGGGCACATAGATCCCGCGGCTGTCGGGATGTGGCCGGAAGGCGTCGCCGAGCCCCACCACAGTCTCCGCTGCGCCAAGCGTCAGAAAGCCGTCGCCGGCGATCTGGCCGGCGATCCGGGCCAGGATGTCGGTGCGGGTCGCCTCGTCGAAATAGATCAGCACGTTGCGGCAGAAAACGACGTCGAATGCGCCCAGCGCCGAAAAATCCCGCAGCAGGTTCTGGGTGCGGAAGCGCACCATGCGTCGAAGCTCGGGCGAGATCTCCCAGCGGTCGCCCTTCTGCCGGAAATGCCTGACCAGGCGCTGGATCGGCAGGCCGCGCTGAACCTCGAACTGGGAGTAGCATCCGGCCCGCGCGCGCTCGATCACCGTGGGGGACAGGTCGGTTGCGACGATCTCCACCCGCCAGCCCGCCAGTTCCGCGCGCCGGTCGTCCAGCAGCATGGCCAGCGAATAGGGCTCCTGCCCCGTGGAGGCG
>JAEWEX010000383.1 GCA_023389135.1 Pseudomonadota bacterium
CCTCAGCCGATGGTGCTCCAGCGCGTCGGGGAAGCGCTCGCACAGGGCGTCGGGGAAGTAGCGGAACAGCTCGCGGCCGAGATAGGGATCGTCGGGCACGTCGGAGCCGACGATGTCGTCGAACAGCACGATCTTGGCATAGGCCACCAGCACGGCGATCTCGGGACGCGTCAGGCCCCGGCCGGCGCGGGCGCGCTCCGCCAGCGCCGCGTCGTCCGGCAGGAACTCCACCGCGCGGTCGAGCAGCCGGCGCGCCTCCAGCGCCTGCATGAGCCGCCGGTCGAAGCCCAGGTTCTCCGCCGCCCGGCGCTCGGCCAGCGAGACCGCGAGCGTCTGCTGGTAGTTGTTGCGCAGCACCAGACCCGCGACCTCGTCGGTCATGGAGGCGAGCAGCGCGTTGCGCGCCTCGACGGCGAGCCGGCCGTCCTTCACGGGGATGGCGAGGCCGATCTTGATGTTGACCTCCATGTCGGAGGAATTGACGCCGGCGGAGTTGTCGATGGCGTCGGTGTTGATGCGCCCGCCGGCCATGGCGTACTCGACCCGGCCGAGCTGCGTCATGCCCAGATTGGCGCCCTCGCCCACCACCTTGCAGCGCAGCGCACGGCCGGTGACGCGGATGGCGTCGTTGGCGCGGTCTCCCGCCGCCTCGTCGCTCTCGGCCGAGGCGCGCACATAGGTGCCGATGCCGCCGAACCAGAGCAGGTCGACCGGCGCCTTCAGGATCGCCGTCATCACCTCCTGCGGCGTGGCGGAGGATTTCTCCAGCCCCAGCACCGCGCAGGCCTCCTGCGACAGCGCGATGGACTTGGCCGAACGCGGATAGACGCCGCCGCCGCGGGAGATCAGCGCCGTGTCGTAGTCCTGCCAGGACGAGCGCGGCAGGTCGAACAGGCGCTTGCGCTCCTGCCAGCCGGTGGCCGGGTCTGGATCGGGATCGATGAAGATGTCGCGGTGGTCGAAGGCGGCGACCAGCCGCGTGCACTTCGACAGCAGCATGCCGTTGCCGAACACGTCGCCCGACATGTCGCCGACGCCGGCTGCGGTGAAGGGCGTGTTCTGGATGTCCACGTCCATCTCGCGGAAGTGGCGCTTGACCGCCTCCCAGCCGCCGCGGGCGGTGATGCCCATCTTCTTGTGGTCGTAGCCCACCGAGCCGCCCGAGGCGAAGGCGTCGCCCAGCCAGAAGCCGCGGGCCTCCGCCAGCGCGTTGGCGGTGTCGGAATAGGTTGCGGTGCCCTTGTCGGCCGCGACCACCAGATACGGGTCGTCGCCGTCGTGGCGCACCACGTCGCGCGGGTGGACGACGGCGCCGCCGTCGAGGTCGTCGGTCAGGTCCAGCAGCGCGTCGATGAAGATCCGGTAGGTCTCCAGGCCCTCCGCCAGCACCGCCTCGCGCGGGCCGGAGGGAAGCTGCTTGGGCAGGAAGCCGCCCTTGGCGCCCACGGGCACGATCACGGCGTTCTTGACCTGCTGCGCCTTGACCAGGCCCAGAACCTCGGTGCGGTAGTCGTCGCGCCGGTCGGACCAGCGGATGCCGCCGCGGGCGACCTTGCCGAAGCGCAGGTGAATGCCCTCGACCCGCGGCGAGCACACGAAGATCTCGTAGAGCGGGCGCGGCGCCGGCAGGCCCTCGACCTTGCGGCTCTCCAGCTTGAAGGAGATGGTCGCGGCGGGCTGTCCGTCGCGGCCGAGCCGGAAGAAGTTGGTGCGCACGGCGGCCTGCACCACATTGACGAAGCGGCGCAGGATGCGGTCCTCGTCGAGGCTGGCCACATTTGCCAGATCGGCCTCGATGGCGGCGAGGATCTCCGCCTCGGCGGCGGCGCGCGCCTCGCCGCCCGGGCGGCGCGGGTCGAAGCGGGCGTGGAACAGCTCCACCACGCGCGCGACGATGCCGGCATGGCGCGTGGCGACCCGCCACATGTAGTCCTGGCTGAAGGGGGCCTGGGCCTGCTGCTGGAAGCGCGAGACGGCGCGCAGCAGGGCGATGTCGCGCCAGGCGATGCCGCCGGCCAGCGTCAGCGCGTTGTAGCCGTCGTTCTCGGCGCGGCCGCGCACCACCGCCATGAAGGTCGCCTCGAGCCGCTCGTCGCGGGCGTCGAAGTCCAGCGGCCGGCCGTCGGCGGCCTCCAGCGTCATGTCGTGCAGCCACACCACCGGCGGCGTCGGCTCGCCGGCGGGCTCGATGCGGTAGGAGCGCTCGTTGATGACGCGGAAGCCCATGTTCTCCAGCATGGGCACGCGCTCCGACAGCGCCAGCGGCGCCCCGCGCGACAGCACGCGCAGATGGACCCGGGTGCGCGGCTCGTCGCCGCGCTGGACCATGTCGATGGCGATGGGACGGCCCTCGCCCAGCGCGTCGATGAGGCCGATGTCGGCGGCGGCCGCCTCCGGGGCGTGCATGTCCTGGTAGGCGACCGAGAACGCCCCGGCATAGCGCTCCGCCAGCATGCGCCCGCGCGGCCCCGCGTGGAGGCCCGCCAGCGCCGTGCGCAGATGGTCCGGCCAGGTCTGGACGCGGGCTTCGATGCCGGCCTCCAGCTCCGCGCGGTCGATCTGCGGCGTGGCGCCGGAGGTGCGGCCGATGATGTAGTGGACGCGCACCAGCGCGACCTCGGGAAACGCGGGCGAGAACGCCGAGACGTGGCCGTCGAACGCCTCCGCCAGATAGGCGCCGACCCGGGCGCGCACGTCGCTGTCGTACTTGTCGCGCGGGATGAACACGATCACCGAGACGAAGCGGTCGAACCGGTCGGCACGCGGCAGCGCGCGCACCCGGGGACGCTCGTAGAGGCTGAGGATCTCCAGCGCGAAATCGTACAGCGTGTCGACGTCGACCTGGAACAGGTCGTCGCGGGGATAGCCCTCCAGGATGTTCACCAGCGCCTTGCCGGAATGGCTGCCGGCGGCGAGGCCCGCGCGCCGCAGCACCTGGTCGACCTTGCGCCGGAGTAGCGGGATGTTGCGCGCCGAGCGGGTGTAGGCGGTGGAGGTGAACAGGCCGACGAAGCGCAGCTCGCCGGTGAGCCGCCCGGCGTCGTCGAACAGCTTGACGCCGATATAGTCCATGTGGGCGCGCCGGTGGACCTTCGCGCGCACGCTGGCCTTGGTGACGATCAGCGGCACCGGCTGCATCAGATAGGCGCGGATCTCCTGGGTCATGGCCACGTATTGCGTTCCGCGCCGCAGCAGCTTCACCTCCGGATCGAGCAGGATGCCGAGCCCGGTGCCCTCCACCGCCTCCAGGCGGCCGCCCTCGTCGTCGGGCACCAGCGTGTATTCGCGCGCGCCCAGGAAGGTGAAGTTGTCGTCCACCAGCCATTGCAGGAAGGCCGCCGCCTCCGCGATCTCGTCGGCGGGCAGCGGCGGCGGGGTCTCGCGCAGGGTCGCGATCGCGCCGGCCAGCCGCCCGCGCATGTCCTGCCAGTCGCCGGTGGCGAGCCGCACGGCGTCGAACACCTGGCCCAGCGCCTCCGCCAGCGCCTGCCGCCGGTCCTCGTCGTCGATGGGGTCGATGTGGATGTGGATCAGGCTCTCGCGCCCGGCCGCGCCGCCCTCCAGCCGGTTGGCGTCGCCGGCGAAGCCGGTGCGCGCGCCCGCGGCGTCGCGCTCCATGGCGAGGATCGGGTGCACCACCAGCCGGATCGGCAGGCCGCGATCGGCCAGCTCGGCCATGGCGCTGTCCACCAGGAACGGCATGTCGTCGTTGACGACCTCGACCACGGTGATGTCGCGGCCGAGGCCCGGCAGGTCGGGACTGGCGACACGGACGTCGTGGCCGCCCACGGTGCGGGTCGCCAGATGCGCCCAGGCGTCGCGCGCCAGCGCGCCCAGCGCGGAGGGCGGCAGCGGCGCCAGGTCCTCCCAGGCGGCGCGGCCGAACATGACCTCGACGAACTCCGGCGGGGTCTCCCCGCCGTTTTCGGCCAGCCAGCGGACGGCCGCGGCGATCAGGTCGCGGCGCTCGGCATCTCCCCGTGTGGGCACGTCATTCCCTCCCAGGTCACGGCCGCCTGCACACGGCCGGTGTCGTCTCCGAAACGGCGTCGGCAGGCGGGCAGGCGCCGTGTCCGTTCTCGCCTCCGGCTTTCGCCTGCGTTTCTCGCTTCCGGGCGGCGGCGTGACGCGGCCGCCGGATTCGCATAGCCTGCCCGGGAGCTCGACGCCAGCCTGCAACAGTCAAGAAACAGAGGAGCTTTCCTCGTGACCGACGCCGCCGTCACCGCGCTGGAGCTTGCGCCCGCGCCGCTGTCCGCCGCCATGGACGCCTATTTCGCCCGCTGCCGGGAGAAGCTCGGCTTCGTGCCCAACGTGCTCTCCGCCTACGCCCACGACATGGGGCGGCTGGAGGCGTTCGTCGCCATGCATGACGACCTGATGCGCGCGCCGTCGGACCTCAGCAAGCTGGAGCGCGAGATGATCGCGGTGGTGGTCTCCACCGTGAACCACTGCCACTACTGCCTGGTGGCGCACGGGGCGGCCGTGCGCCAGCTGGCCAGGGATCCGGTGCTGGGCGAGACGCTGGTGGCCAACTACCGCGCCGCCGTGCTGACCCACCGCCAGCGCGCCATGCTGGATTTCGCCTGGAAGCTGACCGAACGGCCCTGGGAGGTGGACGAGCCCGACCGCGCGGCGCTGCGCGACGCCGGCTTCTCCAACCGCGACATCTTCGACATCGCCGCGGTGGCGGGCTTCTTCAACATGTCGAACCGCGTCGCCAGCGCCGTCGCCATGGAGCCCAACGCCGAATATTACGGCATGGCGCGGTAGCGGGCGCTCACACCGGCGTCGTCTCGCGGCCCTGGCGGGCGACCCGGTAATAGGCCCAGAGCAGGCGCGCGGCGGTTCCGCGGTGGGGGCGCCACGCCTCGGCGCGGGCGCGCAGCGCCTTGTGGTCCGGCCGCGCCTCCAGCCCGAAGCCGATGCGCGCCGCCTCCTGCAGGGCGAGATCGCCCGCGGGGAACACGTCCGGGTGGCGCAGCGCGAACAGGAGGTAGACCTCGGCGGTCCACGGCCCGATGCCGCTGACCTCGACCATGCGCGCGATCGCGGCTTCCGCCTCCAGCGCGTGGAGCGTTCCCAGGTCGAGCGAGCCCTGCGCCACCGCCTGCGCCGCCGCGCGCAGCGTGCGGATCTTCGGGCGCGACAGGCCGGCGGACCGCAGCGC
>JAEWEX010000397.1 GCA_023389135.1 Pseudomonadota bacterium
GATCCAGCATCTCGCCGGCATGAAGGACAGCAAGGTCATCGTCGCCATCAACAAGGACGAGGAGGCCCCGATCTTCCAGGTCGCCGACTACGGCCTGGTGGCCGACCTCTTCGCCGCCATTCCCGAACTCGAACAGGAACTCGCCAAGCTCGGCCGCTAGGCGGGCATCGGGCGGGCAACCGGAGCGCAAACGTCATGGCGGAGATCCGCAAGGTAGGCATCATCGGCGCCGGCCAGATGGGCAACGGCATCGCCCATGTCTGCGCGCTCGCCGGCATGGACGTGATGTTGAACGACCTCACCATGGATCGGGTCAACACCGGGCTGGCCACCATCACCGGCAACATGAACCGCCAGGTTTCGAAGGGCCTGATCACCGAGGCCGACCGCAAGGCGGCGCTGGAGCGCATCGGTGCATCGGAGAGCTACGACACGCTCGGCGACTGCGACATGGTGATCGAGGCCGCCACCGAGAACGAGGAGGTGAAGCGCAAGATCTTCACCGCGTTGTGCCCCTCGCTCAAGCCCGACGCCATGGTTGCCTCCAACACCTCGTCGATCTCCATCACGCGTCTGGCGGCGGCGACCGACCGTCCGGAGCGCTTCATCGGCATCCACTTCATGAACCCGGTGCCGCTGATGCAGCTCGTGGAGCTGATCCGCGGCATCGCCACCGGCGACGAGACCTTCGAGGCCTCCCGCGACTTCGTCGCCCGGCTCGGCAAGACCGCCACGGTGGCGGAGGATTTCCCCGCCTTCATCGTCAACCGCATCCTGCTGCCGATGATCAACGAGGCGATCTACACGCTGTATGAAGGGGTCGGATCGGTCGACGCCATCGACACCGCCATGCGGCTCGGCGCCAATCATCCCATGGGCCCGCTGCAGCTCGCCGACTTCATCGGGCTCGACACCTGCCTGTCGGTGATGCAGGTGCTGCATGAGGGGCTGGCCGACACCAAGTACCGGCCATGCCCGCTGCTCGTGAAGTATGTCGAGGCGGGCTGGCTCGGCCGCAAGACCAGCCGCGGCTTCTACGACTATCGCGGCGAGACCCCGGTCCCGACCCGCTGAGCCTCGCCCGGGCGGTGTCCACCGGCTCGATGACATCGCCCCCCGGCTTCAATCTCGCCGCCCACGTGCTGGAGGCGGCGCGGCGCATGCCGGCCAAGCCGGCGCTGCTGGTCTTCGACGATCCCGACGCCGAACCCGCGGAGACGTGGAGCTATGGCCGCCTCGCCGAGGCGGTGGCGCGGGCGGCGGGACGCCTTGCGACGCTCGGCCTCGCGCCCGGAGACCGCGTCTTGCTGCGGATCGGGCACCGCAGCGCGTTTCCCGTGGCCTTCCTCGGCGCGATCCGCGCCGGGCTGGTGGCGATCCCGGCATCCGCCGCGCTGACGCCGCGCGAGGTCGCCTGGATCGCGGCCGATTCCGGGGCGGCTGCCATCGTTCATGACGGCGAGGCGAGCCTGCCGGAGGGCGGCTTCGCCGGCCCGCTGCTGGATGCGGCCGACCTCCACGGCCCCGAGCTGCCTGCGGCGGCGACGACGGCAGGCGATCCCGCATTCCTGGTCTATACGTCGGGCACGTCCGGCACCCCGAAGGGCGTGCTCCATGCCCAGCGCGTCATCCTCGGCCGCAGGCCGATGCATGACGGGTGGTACGGGCTGACCGAGGACGACGTGCTCGTCCATGCCGGGTCCTTCAACTGGACCTACACGCTGGGCACCGGGCTCATGGACCCGTGGACGGCGGGCGCCACCAGCGTCGTCTTCCGCGGCGAGGCGGGGCCGGCGGTGTGGTCGCGGCTGATCGAACGCGCCGGCGCCACGATGTTCGCCGCCGTGCCGAGCCTTTACCGCCGCATCCTCAAATACGACGCACTGACGCCTGCCCGCATGCCCACCCTCCGCCATGGGCTGACGGCCGGCGAGGCGCTGCGCCCGGAGTTGCATGCCGCGTGGCTGTCGGCTACGGGCCGCCCGCTCTACGAAGCGCTCGGCATGAGCGAGATTTCGACATATGTCTCCTCGGCCCCGGCCGTCCCGACGCGGCCCGGCAGCCCGGGGCGGCCCCAGCCCGGCCGCCGTGTCGCGATCCTTCCCGCAGACGGGGGCGATACCCCCCTGCCTCCCGGACCGAGCGGTGTCGTCGCCGTCCACCGCTCCGATCCCGGCCTGATGCTGGGCTACTGGCGCCGGCCGGACGAGACCGCCGCCGCCATGCGCGGCGACTGGTTCCTGACCGGCGACCGCGGCCGCTTCGACGCCGACGGCTATCTGTGGTTCGAGGGCCGCGGAGACGACACCATGAACGCCTTCGGCTACCGGGTCGCCCCCGAGGAGGTGGAGGCGGCCATCGCCGGCCACCCAGACATCGCGGAGGCCGGCGTCACCGAGACGCGCGCAGGCGAGGTCTCGGTGATCACCGCCTTCGTGGTGCCGCGCGAGGGTGCGGCGCTTGTTCCCGCCGCGCTGGACGCCCATGTCGCCGAGCGGCTCGCGGACTACAAGCGTCCGAGGCGCTGGGTGGCGGTGGACGCCCTGCCGCGCACCGCCAACGGCAAGGTGATCCGCCGTGCGCTGCCCGCGCTGGCGGACTGAGCGCGTTCACCGGGGCTTTACCATCGCCGGCGACACTGCCGCCATGTCCACCGCCGCAATCGCCGCCGCCTACGCCACGTCGCAGGCGACCCGGACCGCCGACACCATCGCGCTCGCTGTCATCCGCCAGCAGCAGCAGGCGGCCGAGGCCGTGAACGCCATGCTGGCCCAGGCCGCAGAACAGGCGAAGGCCAGCCTGCCCGCCGGCGTCGGCGGGGCGATCGACCGAGCTGCCTGACGGCCCTGGCACGAACGGGTGTCGGACGGCCTCGACAATCCGGTTTCGGCGCCCCGGCGATTGCCGAAGCGCGCGCTTCGCCCGGCCCGTTGCGCCCGCCGCCGCGGCGGATAAACTCCGCGCCCCATGAACGAGCCCCTGCCTCCCGCCGCCCGCCGCCTCGCCGAGGTGCGCGCCGCCATCGCCGCCGCCGCCCGTTCGGCCGGGCGCGATCCCGCCTCGGTGACGCTGATCGCCGTCTCCAAGACGTTCGCGGCCGAGGACATCGCGCCCGTCGTCGCGGCGGGCCAGCGCGTGTTCGGCGAGAACCGCGTGCAGGAGGGCAAGGCCAAGTGGCCCAACCTGCTCGACGCCACGCCCGGCATCGAGCTGCACCTGATCGGCCCGCTCCAGTCCAACAAGGCGGCCGACGCGGTGGCGCTGTTCGACGTGATCCACACCGTGGACCGGCCGAAGATCGCGGCTGCGATCGCCGCGGAGATGGAGCGGCAGGGCCGCCGGCCGCGGCTCATGGTCCAGGTCAACACCGGCGCCGAGCCGCAGAAGGCGGGCGTCCTGCCGGAACTGGCGGACGCCTTCGTGGCCGAGTGCCGCGAGCGTTACGGGCTCGCGGTGGAGGGGTTGATGTGCATCCCGCCGGAGGCGGAGAACCCCGCGCCGCACTTCGCGCTGCTCGGCAAACTGGCGGCGCGCAACGGGCTCTCGGCGCTGTCCATGGGCATGAGCGCCGACTTTGAGACCGCCATCGCCCATGGCGCGACCCATGTCCGGGTCGGATCGGCGATCTTCGGCGCCCGCGGCTGAGGCCGCTTCAGCCGGCCACCCGGATCGACGAGCGCGGCCCGAGCAGCGCCAGCAGCTTGACCAGATCCGCCTTCCGCAACGCGATGCAGCCCTCGGTGGGGCGGAAGCCCGCCCGCGCCACGTGCATGAAGATCGCGCTGCCCCGTCCCTGCCGGCGCGGCGCGTCGTTCCAGCCGAGTTCCACCACGAGATCGTAGAGCCCGTCCTCGCGCCACATCGCCTCGTGCGAGGCCGGGTAGGGCCGCGCCACGCGGCGGTTGTAGTTGCGGTCGCCGGGTGCGTCGCACCAGCCGTCGTCCGGCCGGATCGCGCGGCATGGCAATGCGGTCGCGGGGCGCAAGACCCGGTCTGCCCGGTACCACGCCCGGCGCAGCGGCAGCACGGCCACGGGGGTCGCGCCGTCGCCCTCGCGCTTGTCATGGCCGGTGCCGGAGCGGCCGAGGGCGCAGGGCAGCCGCAGCGGTCCGGCGCGGAGCCACCCCAGCGTCGGTGCGCCCGGGCGGGAGGCGACCTCGACCACCCGCACCGTGCGCCCGGTCACCGCGCCGTGATTCTTCACCGGCTTGCGCATTGCCGCCCCGCTGCTCTACTTCCACCCGGTAACCACCGCGAAGCGCCGGCACGGCGTCGAGGCGGGTCCATCCGTTGAGGAGGCCAGCGATGGCGACGACGCGCAAGATTCTCGTGGTGGACGACGAGGACGAATTGCGGACCATGCTGTGCGAGCAACTGGCCCTGCACGAGGAATTCGAGACCGTCGCCGCCGACACCGCCAGCAGCGGCCTCAAGGCGGTCAAGGCCGGCCATATCGACCTGGTGCTGATGGATGTCGGCCTGCCCGACATGGACGGTCGCGAGGCCGTCAAGATCCTGCGCAAGAACGGGTATCGCGGCCCGGTCATCATGCTGACCGCCCAGGCCAGCGATTCCGATACGGTGCTGGGGCTGGAGGCGGGCGCCAACGACTACGTCACCAAGCCGTTCCGCTTCGCCGTGTTGCTCGCGCGCATCCGCGCCCAGCTTCGCAGCCACGAGGCCAGCGAGGACGCGATCTTCACCATCGGGCCCTACACCTTCAAGCCCGGCTCCAAGATGCTGCTGACCGAACGCGGCTCCAAGCTGCGGCTGACCGAGAAGGAGACCGCCATCCTGCGCTATCTCTACCGGGCGGGGCAGAAGGTGGTCACCAGGGACGTGCTTCTGGCTGAGGTGTGGGGCTACAACGCCGGCGTCACGACGCACACGCTTGAGACCCACATTTACCGGCTC
>JAEWEX010000425.1 GCA_023389135.1 Pseudomonadota bacterium
TTCGACAACACAGCCCGGGCGCGCGCGGAGCGCCAGCACGCCGGCGAGCGCGAGCGCCAGCGCCTGATGCTGCGCCAGATGCCGGGCTTCGTCGCCATGCTGGCCGGCCCCGAGCACCGCTTCGAATATGTCAACGACGCCTATGTGGAGATCGCCGGTCCGCGCGACTTTCTCGGCCGCACGGTGCGCGAGGTGTTTCCCGAGATCGCGGGCCAGGGCTTCTATGAGCTGCTGGACCGGGTCTACGCCAGCGGGGAGCCGTTCGCCGCGCGCGCCATGCCGATCCGGCTCGACCGCGAGCGGGGCGAGCGCTTCATCGACTTCCTGTACGAGCCGGTGTGCGACGACCGGGGCGCCGTGACCGGCATCTTCGTCGGCGGCTACGACGTCACCGAGCGGGTCGAGGCCGAGGCCGAGCTGCGCGACAGCGAGCAGCGCCACCGCGCGCTGTTCGACGCCATCGACGAGGGGTTCTGCATCATCGAGTTCATCGACGGGCCCGACGGACCGCTCAGCGACTACGTCCACGTCCAGGCCAATGCCGCCTATGCCCGGCATGCCGGCATCCCCGACGTGGTCGGCCAGAAGGTCCGCGAGATGGTGCCGGACGAGGCCGCGGGATGGGTCGAGATCTACGGCCGGGTGCTGGCGACGGGCGAGCCGGTGCGGTTCGAGCGCGAGCTGGTCGCGACCGGGCACCATCTGGAGCTGTCGGCCTTCCGCGTCGAGCCGCCCGGCCGCCGCCAGGTGGCGGTGCTGTTCCAGGACATCAGCGCGCGCAAGCGCACCGAGGCGGCGCTGCGCGAGAGCGAGGCGCAGTTCCGCGCCTTCGCCCAGGCCGTGCCCAACCACGTCTGGGCCGGGCGGCCCAATGGCGACCTCTACTGGTTCAACGACCAGGTCTACGCCTATGCCGGCGGCGAGCCCGGCAGCCTCGACGGCACGGCGTGGACCCGCATCGTCCATCCCGACGACCTGCCGGCGGCGGGGGCGGCATGGGAGCAGGCGCTGGCCGCGGGCGAGGTCTACGAGACCGAGTTCCGCATCCGGCGGGGCGACGGCGCCTATCGCTGGTTTCTGGTGCGCGCCGAGCCGGTGCGCGCGGCCGACGGCGCCGTGGTCAACTGGGTCGGCACCAACACCGACATCGACAATGCACGCCGCCAGGCGGCAGAGCTGGCCGAACTCAACGCCACGCTCGAACAGCAGGTGCAGGAGCGCACCGCCGAGCTGATGGCGGTCGAGGAAACGCTGCGCCAGTCACAGAAGATGGAGGCGGTGGGCCAGCTCACGGGCGGGCTCGCCCATGACTTCAACAACCTGCTCGCCGGCATCTCCGGCAGCCTGGCGATGATGCAGACCCGCATCGCGCAGGGCCGCATCGACGACATCGAGCGCTACATGATCGGGGCGCAGGGCGCGGCCAAGCGGGCGGCCGCCCTCACCCACCGGCTGCTGGCCTTCTCCCGCCGCCAGACGCTGGAGCCCAAGCCCACCGACGTGAACCGGCTGATGGCCGGCATGGAGGGGCTGATCCGCGGCACCGTCGGCCCGCAGATCACCGTGGAGACGGTGGCCAAGGCCGGGCTGTGGCCGACGCTGGTGGACCCCAACCAGCTGGAGAACGCGCTGCTGAACCTGTGCATCAACGCCCGCGACGCCATGCCCGACGGCGGCCGCATCACCATGGAGACCGCCAACCGCTGGCTCGACGACCGCGCCGCCCGCGAGCGCGACCTGCCGCCGGGCCAGTACGTGTCCATGTGCGTGTCCGACAACGGCACCGGCATGTCCGCGGACGTGATCGAGCGCGCCTTCGACCCGTTCTTCACCACCAAGCCCATCGGGGTCGGCACCGGGCTCGGCCTGTCCATGATCTACGGCTTCGCGCGGCAGTCCGGCGGGCAGGTCCGGATCTATTCCGAGGTCGGCGCGGGCACCATGGTTTGCCTCTACCTGCCGCGGCACCACACCCAGGACGCCGCCGAGGCGGAGGCGCCGAGGCCCGAGCCGCACCGCGCCGAGACCGGGGAGACCGTGCTCGTGATCGACGACGAGCCGCTGCTGCGCATGCTGGTGGTCGATGTGCTGGAGGAGCTGGGCTATGTCGGCATCGAGGCCGCCGACGGGCCGCAGGGCATGGCGATCATCCGGTCCGACGCCCGCATCGACCTGCTGGTCACCGATGTCGGCCTGCCCAACGGCATGAATGGCCGCCAGGTGGCGGACGCGGCCCGCGAGCTGCGCCCGGGGCTCAAGGTGCTGTTCGTCACCGGCTATGCGGAGAACGCCGTGCTCAGCCACGGCCATCTCGACCCGGGCATGCAGGTGGTCACCAAGCCGTTCGACGTCGACGCGCTGGCCGCCCGCATCAAGGCGATGATCGCGGAGCCCTAAGGGCGGCCGGCGCCGCTCCGGTCAATCCCGGTCGGGCGCGCCGAGCGGGAAGTAGGACCGGTACCGCCGCCCCTCCTCCACGGCGCGCGCGAAGGACGGCCGCGCGAGAAGCCGCGAGCGATAGGCGCGCAGGCCCGGATATGCGGCGTCGTCGATGGGGTGGACCCAGTCGCCATAGAACAGCGACGGCGCGGCCGCGCAGTCGGCCAGCGAGAAGCGGTCGCCGGCCGCCCAGTCGCGTCCCGCCAGCCGCCCTTCAAGCCAGGCATAGGCGACCTCCAGCGCCCTTGCGGCGCTCTGCCTGGCCTCATCCAGCCGATCCTGATCCGTCCGCAGCGCCTCGTTCACCGCCACCTGGGCGGCGTTCATCACATACTGATCGAAGAACCGGTCGAGCAGCCGCACCTCGAGCGCGGCGTCGCGATCGTCCGGCAGGAACCGCACGGCGCCGGGATGGTGGAGGTCCAGATACTCGATGATGATGCTGGTCTCGACCACGGTGCGGTCGCCGTCCACCAGCACCGGGAACTTGCGGATCGGCCACAGGCCGGCCAGTTCCTCGCCCGCGCCAGGCTCCTCCATATGGCGGTAGACGAACGGCGTGCCGTTCTCCCACAGCGCCATCAGCACCTTCTGGCAGTAGGAGGAGAACGGGTGGGCATAAAGCGTCAGCGACATGAGTGTTTCCCCTTATCGAGATAGGCGGCCGGCGGACCGCCGCGCCGTCGTCGACCTGTTCACGCCGGCATCGTCACGACGGCCTTGCGGCCAGATGGGATGCGAGCTTGTCGAGGGTCTGGTTGCCGAACTCGACGGCGCCGAACCCGATAACCGCGTCACGCCGCTCCCGCGTCGGATGCATCTGACGCAGGGTCAGAACCGTCTTGCCGTCCGCCTGCTCGTCGAACGTGACCAGCATCCGGAACCTGTCCGGGTCATCGTCCCGGTCGGAGCCGTGATCGAGCTCGATCAGGCGCGGCCGGTCGATGGTCAGGAAGGTCATCCTGTTGTCGTAGCGGGCGCCGTCGGCGGCGATCATGTCGAACCGCCACGAGCCGCCCTCGCGAATGTCGATCGCGCGGGTGCGGATGGTCATGCCCTGCGGTCCGAACCAGGCCGCGAGCTGCCCGGGATCGGTCCAGGCGTCGAACACCCTGTCCCGCGGCGCGTCGAGGACGCGCGCGAGGACGATCTCGCGATCCAGCGGCCAGGCCGCCCAGGCCGAGGCTCGCGGTGTGGCGGTGTCAGTCATCTCTTCCTGCCTCCTTCCCGCTGCGGGACAGATGGGCCTCCAGCCGGTCGAGGCGGCCCTCCCACGCCGCGATGTGCGCGCGAAGCCAGCGGTCGGCGCCCTCAAGCGTGCCCGGAGCCAGCGAGCATGTCCGCACCCGCCCGGACTTCCGCGACGAGACAAGCCCCCCGCGTTCGAGCACGCGGATGTGCTTCAGCAAGGTCGGCAGGCCGATCTCGAAGGGCTCGGCCAGCTCGCCCACCGAGGCCTCCCCGAGGCACAGACGCCCGACGATGGCGCGTCGCGTCGGATCGGCCAGAGCCGCGAAAACATGGTCCAGACGCGGCTCAAGGTTTTCCATACGGCGAACTAATAAGATGCGCCGCTTCTCGTCAAGATCTGTTTTCCACCTGGAAAACTTTTTGATCCGGTTTCGAGCGTGGCGAGCGGATCGGAGCTGGCCGGGCAAGCCGTCTGGTCGCCCGGCGGGCCGACGTCCTCGCGGGCG
Source organism: Pseudomonadota bacterium (assembly GCA_023389135.1). Taxonomy (GTDB): domain Bacteria; phylum Pseudomonadota; class Alphaproteobacteria; order Rhizobiales; family Methylopilaceae; genus Agaricicola. The sequence continues at coordinate 4,137 of JAEWEX010000425.1, forward strand.
GGAAGACCCGCCGGGACGCGCGGGGATCGCGCACCTCACGCGGCTCAACCGCTTGACACCGCACCCAGCAATGGCCCGGTGCACCGGTCGTGAAGTTGTGGCATATTGAACGCGGATGTGTCAGACAAGGTGCAGGACGCACCGACGGCGACGTCCGCTCCCGTCACCGCACGGGGATTCAAGCCCACCGTCGCGCGCACCGGCGCTGGCTCGCCCCGGCCGAAGATCGCCGCACAAGATCGCTGCAATGGTCCCGCCCTCTACTGCGGAGGCCAGATCCTCACTTACACCAGGGGAGTGCCGGTCCAAAGCATTTGCCGCCCAAAGCCCGCTGAACAGTCCCTTCGACGGATCGTTTACTGATCCGGGGCGCCGCTTATCTGAGTTGCATGCCTGGAGACGCGCTGTCAGTCGGGATTTTGCAGGAAATACGCTTAGTCGAGCGTTGGAGTCATGGAACACGTGAACCGAATGCCGCGGACAGAAGCGGCGGAAATCCGACGCGTCTTGCGGGCCATGGTCTCGATCTCCGCAGTGCCGCTGCTTTGGAAGGATCACGACAGCGAGGCGATCGCCGAACGCCTCGCTTCGGTTCTGGTCAAGACGCTCGATGCCGATTTCGTCCATGTCCTTGTGGCTGTTCACCCACAGGCGGTGGAACTGGCATGCGGCCCTTCGGGACGCCTGCCGGCGGCGGCGGCCAGCGACGTCCGCGCCTCGTTGCACGGTTCTCCGTTCGCGCGGGCACGCGAAATCGTCAGCGCGGTCAGCGGCGAAGCCGCCACGGTGGTGTCCATGCCCCTGGGC
>JAEWEX010000459.1 GCA_023389135.1 Pseudomonadota bacterium
CCGCCGCATCCCAGCCGGACGCTGGCGTGACGCTCATGCGCCGAACAGCTCGGCGATGGCGCGGCCGACGCGGGCGTCGGAGCCGGAATCGTCCAGCGGGTTGCGCCGCAGCCGGTGGCGCAGCGCCGATGGCGCGACCCGCCTGAGATGGCCGTCGGCCACCGCCTTCGCGCCTTCAAGCGCCGCCAGCGCCCGGGCGGCGCGCATCAGCGTCAGCTCGCCGCGCAGCCCGTCGGTGCCGAGCGCGAGGCACAGCGTCGCCGCGCGTTCCAGGACGGCGTCGGATATCTCGACGCCATCGAGCCGCCTGCGCGCCGATGCGATCCTGCGGCGCAGCTTCGCATGCTCGGCCTCCCAGGCTGCGGAGAATCCCTCGGGGTCGCGCTCGAAGGCGTCGCGCCGGCGCACGACCTCGATGCGGGTCGGGACGTCGCCGGGCGTGCGCACCTCCACCGACAGGCCGAAGCGGTCGAGCAGTTGCGGCCGCAGCTCGCCCTCCTCGGGATTGCCGGATCCGACCAGCACGAAGCGCGCCGGGTGGCGCACGCTCAACCCTTCCCGTTCCACCACGTTCTCGCCCGAGGCCGCGACATCGAGCAGAAGGTCCACGATGTGGTCCTCCAGCAGGTTGGCCTCGTCGATATAGAGAAAGCCGCGATTGGCCCGGGCGAGCAGGCCCGGCTCGTACGCCTTCTGGCCATGGGCCAGCGCGCGCTCCAGGTCGAGCGCGCCGACCACGCGATCCTCGGTGGCGCCGAGCGGAAGGTCGACCACGGGGACGGCCGCAAGGCGAGACTTGAAGCCGCCATTGAGGCGCCTGCCGCGGCACGCCTCGCACATGCCGGCGCTGGCCCGCGGGTCGCAACCGTAGGGGCAGCCGTCGACCACCTTCATGGGCGGCAGCAGCGCCGCCAGGGCCCGCACCGCTGTGGATTTTCCGGTGCCGCGATCGCCGAACACCAGGACACCGCCCACCGCCGGCTCCACCGCGGCGATCAGGAGGGCCAGCTTCATGTCATCCTGGCCGACGATGGCGGCGAACGGGAACGCGATGGGCATGCCAGGCACTATCCTCTTGGCCGAGACGGCGTGCGTCGCCGCTTTGCGACGTTATACGAGCTTTACAGTCATTCCGTCATCATGTCTGGACACGTCCGAATTGCTGATCGAACGCGTGCGGCGGCGCGGCGTCGCAGTTGACCGCAGCAGGGGCAGTCACTAGCTCTTGGGCATGACGCCAATGTCCGGGACGTCGGGGAACATGCCGGCAAGCCAGCTCCAGCCAGCCGAAAGCCCGCACCGACGCGACCGTGCGGTGCTGGTGGCGGCCGGACTCGGCTTCGCGGCGCTGGCGGCGGGCGCGGTGGCGCTGTGGTGGCGCGAGGGCCCGGCCTTGTTCTTCGAGGCGCTGGTCGCCGGCATCATGTCCTGTTTCTGATACGACCTCTGCGAGGCTTTATGGCGACGCGACGCGGCAGCCTGATGGTCGGCACCGTGCTGTTCCTGTTCGGGGCGGCGGCGATCGTGCTGGCGCTTGTCTGGGCCATGCGGCCGGCCGGCGAGGCCGCCGCGCCTTCCTCGGTCGGCGGGCCGTTTCGCCTGACGGACCAGCGTGGCGAGGTGGTGACCGAGGAAACGCTGAAGGGCGCGCCCTTCGTGGTGTTCTTCGGCTTCACCCATTGTCCCGACATCTGCCCGACCACGCTGTTCGAGATGTCGGAGGCGTTGGGCCGGCTCGGCGACGATGCCGCCCGCATCAGCGCGCTGTTCGTCACCGTCGATCCCGAGCGCGACACGCAAGAGGTCATGGCGCGATATCTCGGCAGCTTCAGCCCCCGCATCCGCGGCCTGACCGGCTCTGCGACCGCCGTGGACGACATGGTGAAGGCCTACCGCGCCTATTACCGCAAGGTGCCGCTGGAGGGCGACGACTACACCATGGACCACACAGCCGTGGTCTACCTCATGGACCGCAACGGCCGCTTCGTCGCGCCCCTCAACCTCGACAAGCCCGCCGACGAACTGGCGGCGGAACTGCGCCGCTATCTCTGAGCCGCCTGCCGCGATGTGCGGCCGAGCCCGTGCTCGGTCTTCTCCCAGCGGAACGGCGACCGGGCGATCTGGAACAGCGCCCGGTAGGCGGCGACCGAGACGAGGATCCAGTACGGCACCAGCAGCCACAACCTGGCGGTCAGGCGCAGCAGCCCGCGCCGGTCGATGCCCAGCCAGCCGATGGCGGCGGCCACGGCAAATCCCAGCACCAGGTTGAGGAACTGCAGGACCGACATGGTCCAGACCGTCAGGTCACTTTCACCACCTTCCGGGATCGCGATCCGCGCACCCAGCACGCCGACGCAGACCGGGAGGGACAATGCGGCCAGCGGCACGCCGCCGATCAGCGCCTGGAAGATCAGGAAATCCCGCCAGCCGAGCTCGCGCAGCAGCCGGACGGGCCGCCGCATGTGCACGCACCACGTGACGATGTACCCGTTGAGCCAGCGGGTGCGTTGCATCAGCCAGCTGCCCAGCCGGTTGGGAGCCTCTTCGTAGGTGGACGACGGCAGCGTCACGATGCGCTGGCCGAAGCGGGCGAGGCGGACGCCGAGATCGGCGTCCTCCGTGACGTTCCAGGCGTCCCAGCCGCCGACGCGGCGCAGGGTCTCGGTGCGGAAATGGTTCGAGGTGCCCCCCAGCGGCACCAGCCGGGAAACCTGCGCCAGCCGCGGCAGGAACACGTCGAACAGCCCGGCATACTCGATGGTGAAGACCCTGGTGAGCCAGTTGTCGTCGGTGTTGTCGATGGTGAGCCGCGCCTGCGCGCAGGCGACGTCGGGCGCGCTCCTCGCCATGACCGTCGCCGCCATCCGGAGCTGGTCGGGCTCGGGCCGGTCCTCGGCGTCGTAGACGACCAGCAGATCGCCCCGCGCGGCGGCGAGGCCGACATTGAGCGCGCGCGGCTTTGTGCGCGGCTCCCCCGGCGGCGCGGTCAGCCTGACCAGTGTGTTCGGCAGGTCGATGGCGGCCAGCGCCGCGGCCGTCTGGGTGTCGTCGGGCTCCAGCAGGAAGAGGATGTCGAGCTTGGCCGGCGGATAGTCGAGCCGCATGAGCGACTGGACCAGCCCGGGAAGCGCCCGGGTTTCACGGTACAGCGGCACCAGCACGGTGTAGACCGGCAACGCAGGGTCATCCAGCAAGCGCCCGGCGACAGGCGCCGGATCCGGCAGTGCCAGCACCCACAGCCGCAGCAGCCAAAGCATCGCAAAGCCCGCGACGAAGGGCAGGTGGGTCGGGCCGACGCCGTAGATCCAGCCGGCGGCCGCCAGCCCGACCACCAGCGGGATGAGCAGGGCGGCAAGCCGCGCGGCGCCGAGACTGCCGGCCG
>JAEWEX010000494.1 GCA_023389135.1 Pseudomonadota bacterium
CCACGCATCGTTGAAGATGTCGCTCATGATGGCGGCCTCGCCGTCCGGGTCGGACACCCTGAGGCCGCGCACCGAGATGTCGCGGCCACGCAGCCGGTCGAGACCCGCAGGCGAGGCTGTCCGCGCACCGAGGTCGAACGCATAGGAGACCACGTCCCGGACGGGCTCCAGCCCGGCCTGGAGCACGAGCTGGGGCAGATGGGGCGGATGCCAAGGCATCATCACCATGGGCCCGCATTGGCCGTCCGCCACCTGGAGCCCGGTCTCGCCGTTGATCGACAGGGTGAAGGGTCCGCGCATGCGCGCCATGCCGCGCCCGGCGAGCCAGTCCCGGGCGGCGCCGATCAGGGCCGCCACCGCCTCGGCATCGTCTGCCGCGTCGAGGTTGCCGAACATGCCCACCGCGTTCGCGGCCACCGCGGCCGACGCCGAGGGAGATATCCGCCGGTCGATCTGGGCGGAGATGCGGCCCACCGGACGCCCGTCCCGCAGGGCCATCCAGAAGCCCGCCTCGCCATCCCGGAAGAATCCGGCGGTCTCGGGATCCATGAGCGCGCGTCGCTCGGTCTCCAGAGGCGGCACGTAGCCCTGCGCGCCGCCATAGAGTATTCCCGGCAGCCTGATGAACTCCCTGAACCGGGCGCGGCCCTCGACAGGCTCGATCCGGATCATAGGGACGGCGCACTATGCTTGCCGGCCGGCATGAGCCAGCATCCGGGCGGCGGGACACCACGGGGCGGGCGATGCGCGAACACATCCTGATCACCGGCGCGACCGGCGGCATCGGCCGCGCGCTGGCGCTGCACTGGGCCGCCGCCGGCGCCGCGTTGTCGCTGACCGGGCGCCGGGAGGATGCGCTGGCGGAGGTGGCGGGCGCCGCCCGCGCGCACGGCGCGGAGGTCGCGACCGCCCGCATCGACGTCACCGACGCCGCCGGAATGGCGGACTGGATCGCATCCCGCGACGAGGCGCGGCCGCTGTCCATGGCGGTCGCCAATGCCGGCATCGGCGGCCGTGCCGTCATGACCGCCGGCGGCGCCGAGGACGGCGATGTCGCCCGCGCCGTGCTGGCGACCAACATGGTCGGCGTCGTCAACACCGTGGCGCCGGCGCTGCCACGGATGATGGCGCGGCGACGCGGGCGGGTGGTGCTGGTGTCGTCGGTCGCGGCGCTGGTCGGTCTGGCCCAGGCGCCGGCCTACAGCGCCTCCAAGGCCGCCGTCCGCGCCTATGGCGAGGCGCTGCGGCGGCTGGCGCGGCCGGCGGGCGTGACGGTCACCACGGTCCTGCCAGGCTTCGTCGACACCGCCATGAGCGCCTCCCTCGGGCGCGAACGGCCGTGGTGCTGGAGCGCGGAACGGGCGGCCGCACGCATCGCCGCCGCCGGCGAGGCGGGGCGCGCGGAACTGGTGTTCCCGTGGCAGATGCGGGTCGCGGTCGGCCTGCTCGGCCTGCTGCCGGCGTCCGCCGCCGACCGCGTGGTTGCGATTGCATCGGGCCAGCGAGGGGCCGACCGTCGCTGACCGCCGCCCGGCGTCCTTCGCGAACCCCGTCATCCCGTCCCCAGTTCCCGCCGCAGGCATGATCCAAAGTTGAATCTTTACCCGTTAGCGCTATCAGCTACCATCGTCCGCAGGTGGCGGGTTGCGCAGGCACGCGTGGCGGCAGGGGACCGGATTGAGCGTGGGGGCGCAGGAACCACTTGCCATCGTCGGCATAGGCTGCCGGTTTCCGGGCGGCTGCGATACGCCTGCACGATTCTGGGACCTGCTCGTTGCGGGCGGGGAGACGGTGCGCGACGTGCCGCCGGACCGCTGGAGCTCGAAGCGCTTCCACGAGCCTGAGCGCGACCGGCCCGGCACCACGGTCATGGCCCGCGGCTGCTTCCTCGACGAGCCGCTCGACCGGTTCGACGCGTTCTTTTTCGGAATCGCCCCGCGCGAGGCCGCGACGCTGGATCCGCAGCAGCGCATGCTCCTGGAGACCTCCTGGGAGGCGCTGGAGGATGCCGGCATCCCGGCGGACAGCCTGGCCGGCAGCGCCACCGGCGTCTATGTCGGCGGCTTCACCACCGATGCGGCGCATCTCCAGCTTGCCGAGATGAACCGCGAGCGCATCGGTCCGTCGACCGCGACCGGCCTGTCGCTGGGCATGCTGTCCAATCGCCTGTCGTTCTTCTACGACCTGCGGGGGCCGAGCCTGACGGTGGAGACCGCCTGCTCGTCGTCGCTGGTGGCGCTGAACTACGCCTGCGCCGATCTCTGGGCCGGTCGCGCCGCCATGGCGCTGGTCGGCGGGGTCAACGCCATGTTCCGCGTCGAGTACCCCATCGCCATGTCCCGCGGCGGGTTCCTGTCGCCGGACGGCCGGTCCAAGACCTTCGATGCATCCGCGGACGGCTATGGCCGTGGCGAGGGTGCTGCGGTGGTGGTGCTGAAGCGGCTGGCCGATGCGGTGCGCGACGGCGATCGCATCTATGCCGCGGTCCGCGGCACCGGGGTCAACCAGGACGGCCGCACGCCCGGCATCACGGCGCCCAGCGGCGAGGCGCAGCGCCGCCTGATCGCCGAGGTGATCACCGGGGCCGGCATCGACCCCGCCGACATCGCCTATTTCGAGGCCCACGGCACCGGCACCGCGCTGGGCGACCCCACCGAGGCGGGAGCCGTCGGCGCGGCGCTTGCGTCCCGCCGGCGCACGAAGCCGCTGCTGATCGGATCCGTGAAGGCCAATATCGGGCATCTGGAAGGCGCGGCCGGGGTGGCCGGCATCGTCAAGGCCGCACTGTGCCTCCACCGCCGCGTGGCGCCGGTGCAGCCGGGGATCGCCACCCTCAATCCCGCCATCGATTTCGACGGCCTCGGCCTGGCGGTGCCGCGCGAGAGCGTGCCGCTGGACGGCGATCCGCTCTACGCCTGCGTCAACAGCTTCGGCTTCGGCGGCACCAACGCCCATGCCGTTCTGGAGGCGGTCGCGCCGCCGATGGCCCGGGATGCGCCGCAGGCCGATGACGGGGCGCCGCTGTTGCTCGCGCTCTCGGCCCGCAGCGAGGCGGCGCTCGCCGCCCTGTCGGAGGCCTATGCCGCGAGGCTCGACGAGGAGCCCGGCGCCGCGGCACGGATCTGCGCCGCAGCCGGCGCGCGGCGTCAGCACCACGACATCCGTCGTGC
>JAEWEX010000001.1 GCA_023389135.1 Pseudomonadota bacterium
CGATCTTCTCCGACTGCATCATGTCGTGTCGGCGCGCGGCCAGCGCCTCTTCCTCGCCGGGCTCGGGGCCAAGCGCGGTCAGCTCCTCATGGGCGTGGCGCAGGAAGTCGGCCTCCCTGCGGGCCGCCTCCACAGCGGCGGCATGGGCGTCGCGCTCCGCCGTCGCCGCGCGCCACGCGACGTGCAGACGCGCCGCCTCGGCGGCATCCGCCTCGTGGCCGCCGAAGGCGTCCAGCAGCGCGCGGTGGGCGGCGGGATCGACCATGGCGCGGTCGTCGTGCTGGCCGTGGATCTCCACCAGCCCCGCCCCCAGGACGCGCAGCGTCTGCACGCTGACCGGCTGGTCGTTGACGAAGGCGCGGGTGCGCCCGTCCGCAAGCTGCACGCGACGCAGGATCAGGTCGCCCTCGTCGGACAGCCCCTGCTCCCGCAGCACCGTCCGCGCACGATGGTCGGGGCCGGGGTCGAACACGGCCGTCACCTGGCCCTGGTCGCAGCCGGCGCGCACCAGGCCCTGGTCGCCGCGCCCGCCCAGCGCCAGCGCCAGGGCGTCGAGGAGGATGGATTTGCCGGCGCCGGTCTCGCCGGTCAGCACCGTGAGCGCGCCGTCGAGCGCGAGGTCGAGCCGGTCTATGAGGACGATGTCGCGGACCGCGAGCCGGACCAGCATGGCCCTCGTCAGCCGATGCCGGCGCGCCTGAATGCCTTGCTGATCCAGGAGCCGCCGTCCTCGCGCGGCTCGAGGCCGCCGGAGGTCACGAGCGTATGGGCGTCCTTGTACCAGGGGCTGTCGGGGAAGTTGTGGCCGAGCACCGCGGTAGCGGTCTGCGCCTCGGGCGTGATGCCCATGGCCATGTACGCCTCGGCGACGCGCATCAGCGCCTCCTCGACATGCCGCGTGGTCTGGTAGTTCTCGATGACCGTGCGGAACCGGTTCACGGCGCCGATGTAGTTGCGCTGGTTCAGGTAGAACCGCCCGATCTCCATCTCCTTGCCGGCGAGCTGGTCGCGCGCCACGATCACGCGCTTGCGCGCCTCCTCGGCATATTGCGAGTTCGGCCAGCGCTGGCTCACCTCGTTCAGCGCCGCCAGCGCGCGGGCGGTGGCGGCCTGGTCGCGGGAGATGTCCGGGATCTCGTTGTAGTAGGACATGCCCATCAGGTACTGGGCATAGGCCGCGTCCTCGGAGCCGGGATGCAGCGTCAGGTAGCGGCGGGCATTGGCGATGGCGGTGGGGTAGTCGCCCTGCGCATATTTCGAGTAGGTCGTCATGATCAGCGACTTGCGCGCCCAGTCCGAATAGGGGTGCTGCTTGTCCACCTCCTCGAACTTCTTGGTCGCCTCGGTGTAGTCGCCGTCCTTCAGGTAGAACAGGCCCTCATTGTAGAGCTTGTCCGCCGGCTCGTCGCTGAAGGCGACCGCCGCCTCCTCGCTGCCGCCGAAGATCGAGTTGCAGCCGGCCAGGCCGAAGGCAAGCGATGCCGCGACGGCGATCCGGAGGGCGACGCCGGCGCGCGGCGTCGCGTGAAGGAGATCAGCAGTCATCAAATGCCTCGAACCCAATCGAAGTGATCCAGGAGACCGCCTTTTAGCGCAAGTCGAGCGACCGCGCCACGCGCCCCCGTCGACTCAGCCCCGATCGGGTGCGTAGGCCGGCGCGAAGGACGGCAGCAGCTCGGCGTGGCCGACCACGGGCTGCGGCGCCTCGGCTTCCCACTGGCTCCAGGCCGACCGGTCGGCCAGGAGCGTGCGCACCATCTCGACATTGAGTCGATGGCCGCCCTTGTAGGAACGATATGTGCCCAAAATGGGGAGACCGGCCAGCGCCAGGTCGCCCACGGCGTCGAGCGCCTTGTGGCGCACGAAATGGTCCGGCGCCCGCAGGCCCTCGGTGTTGAGCACCCGCTCGCCGTCGATGACGATGGAGTTGTCCAGCGACGAGCCGCGGGCGAAGCCGGCGGCCCAGAGCCGCTCCACGTCCTTCAGGAAGCCGAAGGTGCGCGCCCACGCCACCTCGCGGCGGAACGCCGCCGGCGTCACGTCCAGCACCAGCCGCTGGCGGCCGATCAGGTCGCAGGGGAAGTCGATCTCGACATCGACCCTGAGGCCGCGCGGATTGGGGGTGATCTCGGCCCAGGCGTCGCCGCGCTCGATGCGCACCGCGCGCTCGACGCGGATGTAGCGGCGCGGCGCGTCCTGGCGCTTGAGGCCGGTGTCCAGCATGCCCGCCATGAAGGTCTCGGCGGCGCCGTCCAGGATCGGCGCCTCCGGCGCGTCCATCTCGGCGATCACGTTGTCCAGGCCGACGCCGCGGCACGCCGCGAGGAAATGCTCCACCGTGGCGACGCCGCCGCGGCCGATGTCGCCGAGGACCGTCGAAAGCTCGGCGGCGGAGACGTGGTCGTGGCGGGCGGGGATCTCGACCGGGCCGAGCGCCGTGTCGCGGCGGAACACGATGCCGGTGTTGCGGTCGGCGGGATAGAGCGTCAGCGTGGCCTCGGCCCCGCTGTGCACGCCGATGCCCGAGAAGGACACCATGCCCGCGAGCGTCGTCTGCGAGTCAGACCTGATCGGCACGCCACACCCCCGAAACCCCGAGCGGCCGCCTGCCGCGACCGCACCAATCACTCACCCCGTCATCAGGAGCATCGCTGTTCGCGAAGGGCGTTGAATCGCCTCGGTCCCCTGCCACGAAAAGACCGTAGGAGCTTTGCGGCCGGCCAACAAATCACGCTGCATTTCCGACTGTTACACTCCCCCGGACACACGAAGACCCGGATCGGTGATCCGGGTCTCGCGCAGGTCGGCGGCGACGGGCTCAGTTGGCCTGGCGCCTCAGGAATGCGGGGATTTCCAGCTGGTCGTCGTCCAGTCCCGCCGGCCGCGGCTGGGCCCGTCCGCGGGGGTCGAGCTGCCCCTGCGCCACATGGCCGGGATGGGCCGCGGGGTGCTGGGGCGCGGGACGCCGGGCATAGTCGGCGCCGGGCTCCGCGCGGAAGCCCGAATCGACCGGCGCGGGCGCGGGGCGCGGCGCTGGCGCGGGGGCCAGCGACTGCGGCGCGGCCGCGTAGTCGTCCTCGTCCTCGCGGCGGCCGCCGAGCCCGACCGCGGCCAGGCGCTGCAGCAGCGTCATGCGCTTGCGGTCGGCGGCGTGCGCCTCGTGGGGAAGCTCGCCGCGGGCCTCGCGGATCTGGTTCTGCGCGGGGATCGGGAAGTCCTCCACCCGCGGCATCCGCTGGGTCCGGGCGACGCGCTCGGGCGCCGGCGGGATGAACGCGTCCTCGAAGCTCTCCATGGGCGCGGGCGCCGGCTCCTCATACGGCTCCGGGGCGATCTGCGGCCGCGGCGGCATGGCGCGCAACGTCACCTCCTCCTCGGCCGCCATGATCGGCGCGGGCTCGTAGTGATGCTGCGGCTGGGGCGCCGGCGGGGCGGTGCTGATCGCCGGAGCCGGAGCGGGCGCGGGCCGCGGGGCCGGCGCGCGGTAGCGCTCGGCGATCGCCGCCACCCGGTCCTGCGCCGGGTGCGGGATCTCCATGGGCAGGCCGTCGCCGTCGATGCCGGTCGCCACGACCGACACGCGGATGACGCCGTCCAGGCTCTCGTCGAAGGTCGCGCCGAGGATGATGTTGGCCTCGGGATCGACCTCCTCGCGGATGCGGGTGGCCGCCTCGTCGACCTCGTAGAGGGTGAGGTCGTTGCCGCCGGTGATGGAGATCAGCAGCCCGCGGGCGCCGCGCATGGACACGTCGTCCAGCAGCGGGTTGGCGATGGCCGCCTCCGCCGCCTGGATGGCGCGCTTGTCGCCGGAGGCCTCGCCGGTGCCCATCATGGCCTTGCCCATCTCGCGCATCACCGAGCGGACGTCGGCGAAGTCGAGGTTGATCAGGCCTTCCTTGACCATCAGGTCGGTGATGCAGGCGACGCCGGAATACAGCACCTGGTCGGCCATGGCGAACGCGTCGGCGAAGGTCGTGCGCTCGTTGGCGACGCGGAACAGGTTCTGGTTCGGGATGCAGATCAGCGTGTCGACGTTCTTCTGCAGCTCGATGATGCCGGCCTCGGCCAGCTTCATGCGGCGCTGGCCCTCGAAGTGGAACGGCTTGGTCACCACGCCGACGGTCAGTATGCCGAGCTCGCGGGCGGCGCGGGCGACCACGGGGGCCGCGCCCGTGCCGGTGCCGCCGCCCATGCCGGCGGTGATGAAGGCCATGTGCGCGCCGGAGAGGTGGTCGCGGATCTCGTCGATCACCTCCTCCGCGGCGGCGCGGCCGACATCGGGCTGCGAGCCGGCGCCGAGGCCCTCGGTCACCTGCACGCCCATCTGCACCAGCCGCTCCGCCTTGGACAGCGTCAGCGCCTGCGCGTCGGTGTTGGCCACGACGAAGTCGACGCCCATGAGGCCCGCCTCGATCATGTTGTTCACGGCGTTGCCACCGGCGCCGCCGACGCCGAAGACCGTGATCCTCGGCTTGAGTTCCCGGATATCCGGCATCTTCAGGTTGATCGTCATCGCTGACCTCTCCGGTTCACTCGTCGTCGCGCCCTACGCGTCGTCCTCGATCGGCCGTGGCGACCATCGCCGCGACCCTGACGGGTTGTCCTCTCCCGTCAGAAACTCTCCCGAAGCCACTGCCCCATGCGGGACAGGTAGCCGCCGGTTCCCGTCAGCGCCCGCGGGCGCTGCATCTCGAAATGTTCGCGGCCCGCGCTCTGCGGGTAGATCGCGAGACCCACCGCCGCCGCGAAGGCCGGGCCGCGCGCCGCCTCCGGCAGGCCGCGCACGCTGGGCGGGCGCCCGATGCGCACCTGCGAGCCGAGGATGCGGCCGGAAAACTCGACCAGTCCGGACAGCTGCGACGCGCCGCCGGTGATCACCACCCGCCGCCCGGCCTCCGCCGCGAAGCCCGAGGCCCGCAGCCGGTCGCGCATCAGCTCCAGCGTCTCCTCGACCCGGGGGCGCACGATGCGCACCAGGTCGCCGCGCGGGATCTGCTGGGCGGCGTCGGCCCCGTGCTCGCCGACCGCGTCGACCGAGATCGTCTCCAGGTCGTCGTTGAGGCCCGGGAACACGCTGGCGTGCAGCGTCTTCAGCCGCTCGGCGTCGTCGAGCCGGGTCGACAGGCCGCGCGCGATGTCCATGGTGATGTGGTGGCCGCCCAGCGCCACCGCGTCCACATGGACGCAGTTGCCGCCCTGGAACACGGCGGCCGTGGTGGTGCCGCCGCCCATGTCCACCAGCGTCACGCCGAGCTCGGTCTCCTCCGCCAGCAGCGCCGCCAGCCCGCTGGCGTAGGGCGCGGCGATGACGGCGGCCACCTCCAGGTGGCAGCGCTCCACGCACAGGATCAGGTTGCGCGCCGGCGCCGGCTCGGCGGAGACCAGGTGCATGTCCACCGCAAGCTGCTCGCCGACCATGCCGCGCGGGTCGTTGATGCCCTGGGTGGCGTCGAGGCCGTAGCCCACCGGCAGCGAGTGCAGGATGGCGCGGCCCTCGCGGCCGCAATGGGCGCTGGCGGCGCGCAGCACGCGCTGGATGTCGACCTCGCCCACGGGGTGGCCGGCCACCGGCACCTGCGCCGCGAAGCGCTCGCTGGCGAGCCGGCCGCTGGTCAGCGACAGGATCACCTGCTCGACCCTCAGGTCGGCCATGCGCTCGGCCGCGTCCACCGCCTGGCGGATGGCGTGCTCGGCGGCCTCCATGTCGACCACCGCGCCGGCCTTGACGCCGCGCGAGCGCTGGTGGCCGATGCCCAGCACCTCGACCCGGTGGCTCGGCCCCGGCTCCCCCTCGGCGCGCTCCACCGGCTTCAGCCGCGCGATCAGGCACACGATCTTGCTGGTGCCGACGTCCAGCACCGAAAGCTCGACCGTCCGCTTCGGGGGAAGCGGACGCAGGCGCGGCAGCACGCCGTGGGCGATGGAGGCCCTCATGTGGAGCCCCCCGGCTTCCTGGCGCCTGCGGCCTTGGCCAGCGCCGCCACCGCCGCCGGCGCCAGCCGCACCAGCGTGCGGTCCGGATCGCGCAGGTCGATGGCCGCCAGGTCGCGCTTCATGATGTCGGTCTGCGAGACCAGCGCCTCCAGCCGCGCCAGCGCCGCCTCGGCGTCACGCGCGGGCAGCTTGACGTCGACGCCGTTGATGAGCCGCAGGTTCCAGCGCCGGGCGCCGACGCGCACCGAGGCGTAGGTGTTCTTCTGCACGGCGGGATGGCGCGCCAGCACCGGCAGGAACTCCGCGGCGGCGGTCTCGGCGGTCTCGCCCACCACCAGCGGCAGCCCGCCGAAGCGGCCGCCCTGGGCGCGGTCTATGCTGATGCCGTCCTCGCTGATCACGTGGAACTCGCCCTGGGTCTGCCAGATGGCGAACGGCTTGCGCTCGGTGATCGCGATCTCGACGCGGTCCGGATAGAACTTGCGGACCGTGGCGCTCTCCACCAGCGGCAGCGCCAGCAGCTGCTCGCGGGCGACGGCGGCGTCGAGGAACAGCACGGAGCGGGTGATGTCGAGGCCGACGGCGTCCACGATCTCGGCCGTGGTCAGCGCCGACTGGCCGGTGACGGTGATGCGCTCGATCCTGAGGCCCAGGACGCTCGCCAGCGTGTCCGGCGTCTGGGCGATGACGCTGGCGACCACCGGCCAGTGGCCGCCGACCGCGACGCCGTAGCCCACCGACAGCGCCAGGAAGCCGACGCTCGCCGCCGTGCCGAGGCCGTGGCGGCGGAAGCGGCGCCGGAGCCTCGCGGACGCACCTTCCCCGCGACCGGAGGAGGCGGCGGAGCCACCCCGGACCGGATCAGGCGGGACCGCCCTTCCGGCCCGGGCGGGGCCAGTCAGCGATCCAGAGACGCGTCTTCCACCATCCATTTTACGAGCTCGTCGAAACCGTACCCTGCGTGGGCAGCAAGCTCGGGCACCAGAGACGTCTCGGTCATGCCTGGCTGGGTGTTCACCTCGAGACAGACGAGGTCACCCGTTCCGCCATCGCGGTCGTCGAACCGGAAGTCCGCCCGGCTGACGCCGCGGCACCCGAGAGCTTGATGCGCCGTGATGGTCAGCATTTGGATACGTTGGTAAACAAAGGATGAAATTTCGGCCGGAAGGATGTGTCGAGACCCACCTTTTTCGTATTTGGCCTGGTAATCATAGAAACCGACCGAGGCGACGATATCGATCACGCCCAGCGCCCGTTCCCCCATGACGGCGCAGGTCAGCTCGCGCCCGGCCACATAGCGCTCCGCCAGCAGCTCGTCGCCGAAGTCCCAGTCCTCGCGGAACAGCTCCTGCGGGGGGTGCTCCTGGTCCTCGCGCACGATCAGCACGCCGACGCTGGAGCCCTCCTCCACGGGCTTGAGGACG
>JAEWEX010000016.1 GCA_023389135.1 Pseudomonadota bacterium
GCTCAGCATCTGCGCCACAAACGCGGGTTCCAGCCGCGCGTCGGCCAGCGCCGCGGCCATGGCGTCGGCGAGCCGCGCATCGTCCAGCGCCTCCCGGCCCGCCGCGATCCCGGCCGCCGAGCGGACCAGCAGCTTCAGGAGCGCCCCCTGCGCCGCCTCCCAGCGGTTGAACGGGTCGGCGTCGTGCCGCGCGAGGAACAGCCGGTCGTCCTCGGAGAGATCGTGAACGATCCGCACCGGCGCGGAGAAGCCGCGATTGATCGACACCACGGGGCGCTCGTCGAGGCCGGTGAACACCAGGCGCGTGCGCGCCTGCGCGATCTCGACCACGCCTGCGCGCACCGGCCGGCCGTCCACCGTCAGCGCCCGGTCGGCGCCGTCGCGGCCCACCAGTCCGATGGCGAGCGGCATGGGCATGGGCCGCTTGGAGGGCTGGCCGGGCGTCGGCGGCACGGTCTGGTCGATGTCCAGCGTCAGCGCTCCGTCGGCCCAGCGGCTCTCCACCCGCACCTCCGGAGTGCCGGCCTGCGCGTACCACAGCATGAAGGAGGACAGGTCCCGGCCGGAGGTCTCCGCGAAGCAGGCGATGAACTGCTCGACGGTGGCGGCGTCGCCGTCGTGGCGGGTGAAGTAGAGCGCCATGCCGTCCCGGAACGCGTCGGCGCCGATCATTGCCTTCAGCATGCGGATGATCTCGGCGCCCTTCTCGTAGACGGTCGCCGTGTAGAAGTTGTTGATCTCGCGGTAGCTGTCGGGCCGCACCGGATGGGCCAGCGGCCCGGCATCCTCGGGGAACTGGTGGGCGCGCAGCGTCCGCACGTCGGAGATGCGCTTCACCGGCCGGGAGCGCTCGTCGGCCGAGAACTCCTGGTCGCGGAACACGGTCAGCCCCTCCTTGAGGCAGAGCTGGAACCAGTCGCGGCAGGTGATGCGGTTGCCGGTCCAGTTGTGGAAATACTCGTGCGCGATCACGCTCTCGATGCCGGCATAGTCGGCGTCGGTGGCGGTCTCCGGGCTCGCCAGCACGTACTTGTCGTTGAAGACGTTGAGCCCCTTGTTTTCCATGGCGCCCATGTTGAAGTCAGACACAGCGACGATGTTGAAGACGTCCAGATCGTACTCGCAGCCGAACGCCTGCTCGTCCCAGCGCATGGAGCGCTTCAGCGCGTCCATGGCGTAGAGCGCGCGGTCGGCCTTGCCGGGCTCCACATATATGGCGAGGTCCACCACGCGCCCCGAACGGGTGGTGAAGCTGTCCTTCAGCGCGTCCAGCCGGCCGCCCACCACCGCGAACAGGTAAGCCGGCTTCGGGTGCGGGTCGTGCCAGACGGCGAAGTGGCGGCCGGTGCCCGGAAGGTCGCCCGCATCCCCCGGATTGCCGTTGGCCAGCAGCACCGGCGCCTCGTCGCGGTCGGCCTCCAGCCGCACCGTGTAGACGCTCATCACGTCCGGCCGGTCCAGGAAGTAGGTGATGCGGCGAAATCCCTCGGCCTCGCACTGGGTGCAGTAGACGCCGCCCGAGCGGTAGAGCCCCATCAGCTTGGTGTTGCCGGCGGGATCGAGCCGGGTCTCGATCTCCAGCGTGAAGGCGCGCCGCGGCGGATTGGGCAGCGTCAGCGCATCTGGCGCGGCCTCGAACGCATCGGCGGGAAGGGGCGCCCCGTCGAGATGCACGGAGACGAGCGACAACTCGTCGCCGTCCAGCCGCAGGCCCGCCGCCGGGTCTCCCGCCGGGTTCGGGCGCATGGCCAGCGTCGCCCTGACCCGGGTGTCGCGCCCCGCCAGCACGATGTCCAGCGCCACGGTGTCGATCAGGAAATCGGGCGCCCGGTAGTCGGCGAGGCGGACGGGATGGGGCGTTTCGGGGCGCATCGGGACACTCGCAGGCGGGAGGATCTGACCCCGGCATGTAGAGCCGGCCCGCGCCCGGGAGCAACCCCCGCGACGTGGCGCCCAAGGCCGGAGTGAAGCGGGGCTGAGAGACAAAAATCCTACAGCCCGCAAGTCGCCTGACGCCGCGAGCATCTCGGGCGGGCAGTTCGGCGGCTGCCGCGCGGCGGCCGTCGGCCGGCAGTCTGCATGCCCTGCGGGCACTGCCTGCGGCCATGCGGCGTCCGGCGCCGTGGGGCATGCGTGAGAACCGGTGGGAGAATCAGCATGGCCGGCTGCAACCTGCAGGTTGTGTGAACTTTCCAGGTAAGGTTCGTAAATTTTCTCTTAACCATGGTTGCGTTCGCGGTTGTATGCCCGGAGGCGATGACCTACGGTGCCCAGAGCTTCGGGCCGGGCGGTCCGGGACGGCAGTGCAGTTGCGTGGTCCCTCGTCCCGCCCGTCGGCTCGAATCAGAAGAGTGCCGCAGGCGTCGCCCGTCCCGATGACGGCGGAACCTGAAGGCTCATGGATGGGGGTCCGATTGCGCCACGGCGGCCGACTGGGTCGTCTGACGAGCTGGGCGAGAGCCCGGCTTGCGCGTGCTGTCGCTCCGTCCCAGGACATTCCTTCCCGATCTGACGAGCCGTCGCGCGGCGCCATGTTCCGACTCGAGACCCTCGAGCCGCGGGTGCTGCTGTCCGCCGATCCGCTGGCGGGCGAGTTCGCCCGCCTCGCGGACGACGCCAATCATGTGGACGCGCTCGACGGCTTCGCGGCCATCGTCCAGCAGGTCGACGAGCTCGACCGCGAGGACAGCCGCCATGCCGACGACCTCGGCGACGAGGGCGGCGTGGAGTGGCCGCAGGACTGGGCCGGCGACACTGGCGACACTGGCGACACCGGCGACCTCGGCGACGAGGGCGCGGAACAGGCGCCCGCCATGGCCGCGGCGGCGGTCGTCGCCACCGATCTCGTGGTTCGCAGCGAGGACGGCCGGGTCGACCTGGTCGCCACGCTCGCCCGCATCTTCGGCCACATGGCCGCGGCCGGCGACGCGCCCGCCGCCGAATTCACCGTCCCGCTGTCCACCGGCCCTCCCGCGCCGCCGCCGCCTTCGACCGCTGGTCCTCTTGGGACTTCCGGTTCCGACACCATGCTCTCAACGTCGCTTCTCCAGGCGGCGACAGAGGCCGCGCGCGCCGCGAATGCGGACGGCGGCCCGTTCCATTTCCAGGTGGTTGAGGCCGATCTCGACGGCGACATGGTCGCCCGCGTCGAGGGCGCCACCGTCTATGTCGACACCGACGCGGGCGGGGCCGGCTGGCATGTCGGGGCCGACGTGGTTGCCGCCGCCGCCGCCATCGACGCTGCCGCGGGCAGCCCCGGCGCGATGCCGGCGGCGCCCCATCTCGATCTCCACGTCGCGATGCCCGGCTCGGTCCACCAGGCCGGCGCCGACGCGACGGACGTCCCCGCGCTCGCCATCGCGATCGTCAAGCCGGCCGCGTCTGCCGGAGACCCGGCCCCCACCGCTGCCGATCCTGCCGCCGACCCCGCCGACCATGCGCCGTCCGCGCCCGTGGCGTCCGCCGCGGAGGCAGAGGACGGCGGCAACGAGCCGCTTCCCGCGCCCGGTGCCGATGAGACCGGCGACGCGCCGCTGCGCACCCCTGCGGACGACTCCTCATCCGGATCGGCGACCGCCGGCGGCGATGCCGCGACCGTGGTGCTGGCCGCCATGGGCCTGGCGGTGCGCCCCGCCGAGCCGTCCCGGTCCGGCCGTCAGGACGGCTCGCAGGAAGCCGGCGGCGACGATGACGGCGGTGACGGGCGGACCGGAGACGCCGGTCTGCCCCACGAGGGCGCGCTACCCGAGGTTGCAGATTCGCTGGCCGGCAGCACCGGCGGGCCCGCCGCCGCGGCGGCGGCCGATGGCGCTCTCCCGGAC
>JAEWEX010000089.1 GCA_023389135.1 Pseudomonadota bacterium
GGCGCTCCCCGCCGGCTCCGCCGCGCTGGCGGTGGTCGGCATCGAGCACGGGTTCGACCTCGGCGACCTCTCGGTCATCGCCGAGCAGGACATCCTGGGCGACCGCATGGTGCGCCAGCGCCGGCGCGCCAGTCGGCCGCAGGACATCCTCCTGGAGGTGGCGAGCCTGTCGCCGGGCGACCTGGTGGTCCATGTGGACCACGGCATCGGCCGGTTCGTCGGCCTCAAGACCATCGAGGCGGCCGGCGCGCCGCATGACTGCCTGGAGCTGCACTATCACGGCGGCGACAAGCTGTTCCTGCCGGTCGAGAACATCGAGCTGCTGACGCGCTATGGTTCGGAGGAGACCGAGGCGGCGCTGGACCGGCTCGGCGGCGCCGGCTGGCAGCAGCGCAAGGCCAAGCTGAAGCAGCGCATCCGCGAAATGGCGGGCGAGCTCATCCGCATCGCCGCGCAGCGCATGACCACCGAGGCGCCGCGCCTGACCCTGCCCGACGGGCTCTACGAGGAGTTCGCGGCGCGCTTCCCCTATGACGAGACCGACGACCAGCAGGCGGCCATCGACGCGGTGCTGGACGACCTCGCCGCCGGCCGGCCCATGGACCGGCTGGTGTGCGGCGACGTCGGGTTCGGCAAGACCGAGGTGGCGCTGCGGGCGGCGTTCGCGGTCGCCATGAACGGCAGGCAGGTGGCGGTGGTGGTGCCCACGACGCTGCTGGCGCGCCAGCACTTCAAGGGGTTCGAGACCCGCTTCCGCGGCCTGCCGGTGAAGGTGGCGCAGGCCTCGCGCTTCGTCGGCGCCGGCGACCTGAAGAAGGTCAAGGACGGGATCGCCTCCGGCGAGGTGGACATCGTGGTCGGCACCCACGCGCTCCTGGGCAAGTCCATCGCCTTCAAGGACCTCGGCCTCGTCATCGTCGACGAGGAGCAGCATTTCGGCGTCGGCCACAAGGAGCGGCTGAAGCAGCTGCGCGCCGAGGTGCATGTGCTGACGCTGTCGGCCACCCCGATCCCGCGCACGCTGCAGCTGGCGCTGACCGGCGTCCGCGAGCTGTCCATGATCGCGACGCCGCCGGTGGACCGGCTGGCGGTCAGGAGCTTCGTCACGCCGTTCGACCCGCTGGTGGTGCGCGAGGCGCTGCTGCGCGAGCGCTATCGCGGCGGGCAGAGCTTCTTCGTGTGCCCGCGCATCGAGGACATCGCGGAGGTGCGCCAGTTCCTCCAGACGCAGGTGCCGGAGGTCCGCGTCGCGGTCGCCCACGGCCAGATGGCCGCGGGCGAGCTGGAGGACGTCATGACGGCGTTCTACGACGGCCAGTACGACGTGCTGCTGTCCACCGCGATCGTGGAATCGGGGCTCGACATCCCCAACGCCAACACGCTGGTCGTGTACCGGGCCGACATGTTCGGACTGGCGCAGCTCTACCAGCTGCGGGGACGGGTCGGCCGCGCCAAGACCCGCGCCTACGCGATCTTCACGACGCCGGAGGGCAAGCCGGTGACGGCGAATGCCGAGCGCCGGCTAAAGGTTCTCCAGTCGCTGGACACGCTCGGCGCCGGCTTCCAGCTCGCCAGCCACGACCTGGACATTCGCGGGGCCGGCAATCTTCTTGGCGACGAACAGTCCGGCCATATCCGCGAAGTCGGCTACGAACTTTACCAGCAGATGCTGGAGGAGGCAGTGGCTTCGCTGAAGGACGGCGGCGGCGTGGCGGCGCCGGACCAGTGGTCGCCGCAGATCACCATCGGCACGCCGGTGCTGATCCCGGAGGTCTATGTGGAGGACCTGCACCTGCGGCTGGGGCTCTACCGCCGGCTGGCGGCCATCGAGACCGAGGCCGACATCGACGGATTCGCGGCCGAGCTCGCCGACCGCTTCGGCCCGCTGCCGGAGGAGGTCGACCACCTGCTCAAGGTGATGGCGATCAAGGGCATGTGCCGACGCGCCAACATCGAGAAGGTGGATGCCGGGCCCAAGGGCGTGGTGCTCACGCTGCGCGAGAACTCGTTCGCCAATCCCGAGGGGCTGGTGGGCTGGATCTCGCGGGAGGGGCCCAACGCCAAAATCCGGCCGGACATGAAGATCGTGCTGCGGCGGGACTGGGCGCGTCCGGTGGACCGTCTCGTCGGAACCACCGCGATCCTGCGGGAGCTGGTGTCGGTGGCGGAGGCGCGCAAGGCGGCCTGAGCCTCAGAGCGGGTCGCCCGCCTTGCGCATGGCGTCCAGCAGCGCCGCCGGCTCCTGCGCGCCCATCAGGGCGTAGCGGCGGCCGAGGATGAAGCAGGGCACGCCGGTGATGCCCTGCCGGCGCGCGCCGTCGACCGCGGCCGCGACCTCCGCCGCATCCTCTTCCGTGGCGAGCCTGGCAGCGACGCTGTCCCGGTCCATCCCCGCGGCGGCCGCCGCATCCGCGAGCACGGCGCGGTCGCCGATGTCGCGGCCCTCGACGAAATAGCCGCGCATGAGCTCCTCCACCACCACGCCCTGGGCGTCGCCCCCGCCTTCGCTCCCGGCCCAGCCGATGACGCGGTGGGCGTCGCGGGTGTTGGGCGATCGGGCGATGCGCGCGAAGTCGAACGGGATGCCGACCTCGCGGCCGATGGCGGCGAGGCGGTCATGCATCGGCTCCACGGCCGAAAGGCTGCCGAACTTTCGGGTGAGGTAGTCGATGCGGGCGATGCCCTGCGGCGGGATGGTGTCGTCGAGCTGGAAGGGATGCCAGCGCACCGCGACCGGCCCGCCGTCCCACGCGGCCAGCGCCTGCTCCAGCCGCCGCTTGCCCACATAGCACCACGGGCAGACCACGTCGGACACGACGTCGATGGTGAGCGGCGCCTGGTCCATGGCCGTGTCTCCTCAGGCGACTTCGGCGG
>JAEWEX010000119.1 GCA_023389135.1 Pseudomonadota bacterium
CGCTCAACCCGGTGATGACCATCGGCCGGCAGATCGCGGAGACGCTGGAGGCCCATCTGCGCTGCGGCCGCGCGGAGGCGCGGCGCCGGACGCTGGAGATGCTGGCCGCCGTCCGCATCCGCGACCCCGAGCGGCTCTACGGGCTCTATCCCCACGAGGTGTCGGGCGGGATGGGCCAGCGCGCCATGCTGGCGATGATGCTGGTGGCCGATCCCGACCTGCTGATCGCCGACGAGCCGACATCGGCGCTGGACGTCACGGTCCAGCTCCAGGTGCTGGCGATCCTCGACGACCTGGTGGCCAAGCGCGGCATGGGGCTGATCCTGATCAGCCACGACCTGCGCCTGGTGTCGTCGTTCTGCGACCGGGTGCTGGTGATGTATGCGGGCCGCGTGGTGGAGGAGGTCGCGGCCGACCGGCTGCACGAATCCCGGCATCCCTATACGCGGGGGCTGATCGCCTGCATGCCGAACATCGGGGACAGCCCGCACCCGCTGCCGGTGCTGGACCGCCGGCCGGAATGGGCGCTGTGACGCCGGCGCTGGCGGTCGAGGAGCTTTCCGTCGCCTTCGACGGCTTTCGCGCCGTGGACCGGCTGACATTCGCGGTCGAGGCGGGCGAGGCGTTCGGCATCGTGGGCGAATCCGGCTCCGGCAAGTCGTCGGTGCTGCGCGCCATCTGCGGCCTCGCTCCCGTGGTCGGCGGGCGCATCCTGCTGGACGGCGCGCCCGTGCCCACGCCGCGGCGCAAGCCGTTCCACGCCCGCGTCCAGATGGTGTTCCAGGATCCCTACGGCTCGCTGCACCCGCGGCACACCGTGGACCGCCATCTCGCCGAGGCGCTGGCGATCCACCGGATCGGGGATGCGGAGGCGCGCATCCTGCGCGCGCTCGACGAGGTGGGGCTCGGCGAAGGCTTCCGCTTCCGCTATCCGCACCAGCTCTCGGGCGGGCAGCGGCAGCGCGTCGCCATCGCGCGGGCGCTGATCCTGGAACCCATGGTGCTGCTGCTGGACGAGCCGACCTCCGCGCTGGACGCCTCGGTGCAGGCGGAGGTGCTGAACCTGCTGGACGACGTGCGGCGCCGGCGCGGGCTGACCTATGTGCTGGTCAGCCACGATCTGGCCGTGGTCACGCACATGTGCAGGCGCATGGTGGTCATGGACGAGGGCGCCGCGGTGGAGGCGCTCACCTCCTCGGATCTGGCCGCAGGCCGCGTCTCCAGCCCCGTCGCGCGGGAGCTGATCACCGCCAGCCAGGGCTTCCGCCGCCCCGGCTGAGCCATGGACGGCCGCCCCGCCTCCGCTATCTCGTCGGCCACCGCAGGAAACCGGCCCTTCGCGCGTAACACGCGAAAGCTGCATCCGGCGCAGCGCCTGCGGGGATTCATCCGGCGAGGGAGAGTGACTTGGACCAGCGCATCATCGAACTCTACGACCGCTTCACCCATGGCGGCATGTCGCGCCGCGACTTCATGGACAGGCTGACCGGCATCGCGGGGTCGACGGCCGCCGCCGCCGCCATCCTTCCGGTGCTCGGCAACGACTATGCGCGCGCCGCGATCGTCGCCGAGGACGACGCCCGGCTCGTCCTCGAGGACGTGCAGTACGACAGCCCGCAGGGCCCGGTCCGCGGCGTGCTGGCGCGCCCGCGCGACGCGCAGGGCGACCTGCCGGCGGTGATCGTCATCCACGAGAACCGCGGCCTCAACCCCCACATCAGGGATGTCGGCCGCCGCCTCGCGCTGGAGGGCTTCGTCACCCTGTCGGTGGACATGCTGACCCCGCTCGGCGGCACGCCGGCGGACGAGGACAAGGCGCGCGAGATGATCGGCCAGCTCGACGCGGGCGAGACCGAGCAGCGGCTGGCCGCGGCCATCCCCTATCTCGCCGGCCTGGACGGCGCCAACGGCAATGTCGGCGCCACGGGCTTCTGCTGGGGCGGCGGCATGGTGAACCGGCTCGCCGCCGTGAGCCCCGAGCTCGACGCCGGCGTCGCCTGGTACGGCGCGCAGGTTCCCGCCGACCGGGTTCCCGGCATCGAGGCGGCGCTGATGCTGCACTATGCCGGCATCGACGAGCGCATCAACGCCGGCATCGCCGCCTACGAGGCGGCCCTCAAGGACGCCGGCAAGGACTATGTCGTCCACATGTACGAGGGCGCCAACCACGCCTTCAACAACGACACCAACGCCGCCCGCTACGACAAGGCGGCGGCCGACCTCGCCTGGCGGCGCACGGTCGACTTCTTCAAGGAGAAGCTGGGGTCGTAAGGGCTTCCGGCGCGGCCGCCGCCGCGTCGAAAGAAGTCGGGCGCGGGGCCGTCTCCGACGGGCCTCGTCCGGCAGGCCGTTCCCCCGAGCGGCCGAATGATGGCGAGGCCGCCTCCGCCGGGCGGCCTCGCTTTTCCCTGGCAGATCAGCCGATGTCGGCCTTGAGGCCGACCGCCTCGACGCCCGCCAGCAGGGCGATCTCGTCATTGTCGGAGGTGTCGCCGGAGATGCCGACCGCGCCGATGACGGCGCCCGCCGCGTTGCGGATCAGCGCGCCGCCGGGCAGCGGCACCAGCTTGCCATGGGCCAGCGCGTTCACGGCGTCGATGAAGTAGGGCTGCTCCTGCACCCGCTTGAAGATCGCGCGCGAGCCCATGCCCAGCGCCAGCGAGCCATAGGCCTTGCCATGGGCGATCTCGACCCGGGTGAGCGAGGTGCCGTCCTGGGCCTCCACCGCCTTCATGGCGCCGCGCATGTCCAGCACCACGATGGCGAGCGGGTTGAAGCCCTTCTCCGCCGACTTGGCGAATCCGGCCGCCACGATCTTGCGGGCGGTGTCGAGCGTAAGCGTGTCCACGGCAAATTCCTCCTGTCGTCGATGGCCTTCAATGCCGGGTCGCGACGCTTTCCAGAACCAGCCGAATCGGCAAAGGCGCTTTTGCCCCGCGCGATGCGGCGCGAGGGGATCGCAGACGCGACGCTAGCCGCCCAGCCGGGCGAGAAGCGCGCGGTGCAGCGGGTTGCGGGCCTCGAACACCTCGTCCAGCGCGCCGACCGTCACGGTCTGCGCGCCCTGGCCGACGAGCCAGTCCGCCACGGCATAGACCTCGCCCGCATCCACATGCAGCACCAGTTCGCCGGCCCCGCCGACGCCGAACGGCATGGCGGCGCCGAAGCGCACCGCGGCCTCGGCGCCCGCCACGCCGGCATCGCCGGGCACCCGCGCGCGGATCTCCCGGACGGCGCGGGCG
>JAEWEX010000098.1 GCA_023389135.1 Pseudomonadota bacterium
CGGGGCGGCGTTCGGATTACTGTTGCATGGCAGGTCCGGCGGGAATGTGGCCCGGCTCACCAGCGGTCGCAACCGGAAGTTTCCGCTTCCAATATGTAATGTTATAACGTCTAATAACCTGGTTCCAGATTTTCGGAGACAGTCCAGAAATGCCCAAGCTTCAGATTGGCACGGCCGTTGCCGTCGCCGCCGCCGTCATGTCCGCCGTCCCTGCCGCCGCCCATGACCACGCCGCCCAGCGCGGGCGTCTCGTCTTCGCCGACCACGACGCGCCGACGGTCGGCGTCGTCGACCTGGACAGCTACGAGGTGACCCACCGCCTCGACATGCCCAGGCCCAACCCGGTCCTGACCACGGCGCAGGACGGGCGACACGTGGTCGTGAAGACAGGCGACGAGGCCGGCACGGTGCGCATCCTCGACACCGGCGTCACCTTCGACAGCCATGGCGATCACCACGATCTGGAGAAGGGCGAGGTGCGGCTGCTCGATCTCGCCTTCACGGGGGTGCGGCCGGGCCATGTGCTCTCAGCCCATGGCCGGCTGGCGATCTTCTTCGACGGCGACCGCCCCTGGGAGGGCGACGCCCGGGCCCGGGTCGCGTTCGTGTCGCTGTCGTCGCTCGCATCCGCGACGCCCGAGGTCGCCACGTGGAACGGGCCCGCGCCCCAGCACGGCATCGCGGTCCCGCTCGGCGATGACCGGTGGCTGCTGTCGGTGGCCAAGGAGGCGTATGCCCGCGGCGACGACCGCACGGTCAGCTCCCGCCCGGACGGCTTTCGCGTGGTCGCCAGTGCGGGCCAATGGCGCGAGGTCGCGGCGTTCCACGACACCGCGGACCGCGACGCCTCGTGCAAGGAGTTCCACGGCCATGCCGAGCTGGGCGGCGTCCACGCCTTCGGCTGCAACCAGGCCATGGACGGCGACGAGCGCGGCGATGGCGGCGTGCTGCTGATCGCGCCCCGCGACGGCGGCTGGAGCGCCCGCAAGCTCGACTATCCCGACGGCCGCCGGTCGAGCACCATCAAGGCAGGAGATGGCGGGCGCTACATGGTCGCGAACTACGGGCTGAAGGCTCCCTACGATGCGTTCCTGCGGATCGATCCCGCGGCGGAACGGCTCTCGGCGCAGGATGTCATGCCGGTTCCCGGCGGGCAGGCGACCTGCCACTACGAGTTCACGCCGGACGGCAGGCGCATGCTCAACCTGACCGCGGACGGAACGCTGCGGGTCTACGAGGTCGAGCCGGACTGGAAGGAGGTCGCGGCGTTCGAGGCCATCGTGCCGCCGTTCGACTGCGCCTTCGGCGCGCCGACGCCGACGCCGGCGCTGGCGGTGGTGGGCGGCAGCGCCTTCGTCAGCGATCCCGCCAACGGCCGCATCCGCGAGATCCATATCGGCGCGCTGCAACAGGGGCTCGACATCCCGGTGGGCGGGCGGCCGACGCGGCTGGCGGCGGGCAATCACCCCCGCTGATCGCGGATCGCCCCAATCTCACGGCCCCCGCGCGCCGAAGCGCAGGCCGGGCGCGGGGCGCTCGGCCAGCACGGCGCGGCGGAAGCGGAACAGCTGCGCCGGCCGTCCGCCGGTCGCCAGCGCCGTGCCTCCGGTGGGCTCGACGAGCTGGCTGGTCTCGACCAGCCGGCGGAAGTTCTGCTTGTGGAGGTGGCGGCCGGCGATGGCCTCGACGCTTTTCTGCAGCTCGGTCAGCGTGAAGTCGCCGGGCATCAGCTCGAACACCACGGGCCGGTATTTCAGCTTGGCGCGCAGCCGGCCCATGGCGGTCGCCAGGATGCGGCGGTGGTCGAAGCGCATGGGCTGGCCCAGCCCCGGCACGGTTCCGCGCGCCAGCGCCTCCGGCCGGCCGTCGCGGCGCGCCTCCTCCACCAGGCCGGCGCTGTAGAGCAGCTCGTAGCGGTCGAGCGCGCGTTCCTCGTCCCAGGGCGGGCCGTCGACGCCGAAGGCGAGCCGGAAGCGCGAGATGCGGTCCAGGCCTTGGCTGGTGGCGGCGTCCGGCGCCTCCGCCGCCCATTCCGCCAGCAGCGGCAGGATGGTGTCGTCCAGAATGGGGGGGCGGCCGCCGCGCCAGTCCTCCCACGGCAGGTACACATACCAGGGGCGGAAGGTGGCGCCGGTGCCCGACAGCCTGGGCTCGTCGTCGCCGCGACGGGTCAGGGCGAGGTAGCCCACGGAGACCACGTGGGGGCCGGTGTCGCGCGGGGTGGCGTGCCGGCCGCGGTCGCCGAAGGTGTAGAGCTGCTCCACATAGCCGACCTCGAGGGCCGCCTGTTCCGCGACCCAGGCCCGCAGCCCGATCTCGAAGGTGCGGTGCGCCAGCGGGTCGAAGGGGCCCGAAGGCAGGCTGGCGCGGGCGTCGCCGTCGCCATTGGCGCCGGCGGTCAGCACGATGGGCGTCTCCGCCTCCACCGCGACGATGGCGGCGGTCAGGTTGATCTCGATGGCGGCGGCGGGCGCGTTCACGCGTCGTCGCCGTCGATGGGCAGGACGAACGGCTCGCCCTGGAACGCGTCGCGCCCGCGGCCGATGGCGGCCACCGCGCGCACCATCCGGCCGCGCCGGCCCAGCGCCTCGTCGGC
>JAEWEX010000153.1 GCA_023389135.1 Pseudomonadota bacterium
GTGCTGGCGGAGGCCCGGCCCGCGCTGCCGGCGCTGCCGGAGGGCGCGACGCTGCGCGGGGAATCGAGCCTCGGGCCGGTGGTCGAGGGGCTGGAGGGGCGCTGGAAGGACGCCGTCGACTGGCTGACCGCGGCGCGCACCGGCGACGCGCGCGGGGTGCTGTCGCATCCGGACATCGACGCGCCCATCGACGTGGTGTGGGGGCATCGCGGCGCGGGGCTGGCCAAGATCGTCGAGCGGCACGCGGAGGTGCTGCCCGACCTGCCGGAGCGGCTGGCGCGGATGAAGATCACCGGCCGGGCCGGCAACCAGGTGGAGCTGGCCAACGCCGCGCGCACCGAATTCGCGGTCGTGTCGCTGGACTGGCACGGCTCGGAAAAGACGTGGCTGCTGACGGCCTATGAGAAGGGGCGGCCCGGGGGCGGTGTTGTCGAAGGTTCCCCCGGCTCGCGCGGTCCGGACCCAAGTTCCCCGGACCGACCGCCGACGGGCCGGCCGTCTGGCGACAGTGTAGGCGAATCGCCTCCGGATGGCGAGACCGCCGGCCTGTTCGACATGCTGCCGGTGGCGCAACGCGAGGACGGCGCGGACACGCGCTTGGTGCCGCGCGAGCAGGCGGCGGCGGAGGTGCAGCGCAGCGAGGGGTTCGCGGACCTGATTTCCGCGTGCAGGGAGTGATTCATGGGCGTGCGCGAATGCCTGATGGAAGCTGTCGGCGCGGGCGAGCTGACGCCGCAGGAGGCCGGCGACCTGGCCGACCGGTTCGACGAGCTGCACGGCCAGCTGCGCATGGCGCTGGGCGACGACGCGGCCGCGGGCGCGGCCAAGGCGCGGCTGGAGGCGGAGCTGCGCGCCGAGGCGATCGAGCGCCGCCGGCTGCTGGCCCTGACGGAGGCCGCGCGCGGCCGGCTGGCGCTGCACCTGCAAAGCCACCGGAACCTCGCCGGCGAGCCCGACGTGTTCGACGCCGTGCTGAACCTCATGGAACATTACGGGCTCGGCGGCACGTCCTCGATCGCGGGGCGCACCAAGGCCATCGTCGGGCTGGCCCATGGCCGGCTGGCGGACGTGATGTCGACCTTCCGGCGCTCGGCGGTGGCCGGCCGGCGCATGAACCGGCCGGCCATGCGCGACCTGGTGGCGGAGGTGCTGGGCGAGCCGACCGGCAAGCCCGAGGTGGCGGCCATGGCGGGCGCGGTCGCGGAGGTGCTGGAGGATCTGCGCCAGCGCTTCAACGCCGCCGGCGGCGCCATCGGCAGGCTGGAGCGCTACCTGCCGCAGCACCACGATCCGCGCGCCCTGCTGAAGGCGGGCCGCGAGGAGTGGAAGCGGTTCATCACGCCGCGGCTGGACATGGGCCGGATGCGCGACCCGCTGACCGGCGAGGCGCTGACGCCGGCCCGGCTGGAGCAGACGCTGGAGGCGGCGTTCGACGCCGTGACGACGGACGGCTGGTCGCGGGTCGTGCCGTCCGGCCAGGCGCGCGGCCGCGGGGCGCTGGCGGGCCAGCGCGCCGAGCACCGTTTCCTGCAGTTCCGCTCGGCGGACGACTGGCTGGCCTATGACCGGGAGTTCGGCCATGGCGACCCCATGAAGGCGATCTTCGGCCACATCAACGGCATGGCGCGCGACATCGCCGCGCTGGAGATCCTCGGGCCGAACCCGTCGGCCACCAAGGAGTGGCTGAAGCAGATCGTGACCACGGAGGCGGCCAAGGCGATGGCGGGGCGGCCGTCGCTCTACGATGCGGGCGGCAAGGCGGCGGAAAGCACGCGGGACCGGCTGAACTATCTGGGCTGGCGGATCGACGCGGTGTTCGAGTATGTGCGCGGCCGGCGCACCGTGTCCGACCAGCTGGCCACCGGCTTCGGCACGGTGCGCAACCTGGTGACGTCGGCGGTGCTGGGCTCGGCGTCGGTGCTGGCCGCCTCGACCGATCCGTTCCTGGACGCGTTCGCGCGGCGCATCGCCGGCCTGCCGGTGACCAGCTCGCTCACCGCCGCGACGAAGATCTTCTCGCGCTCCACGCGGGAGGCGGCGGTGCGCTCCGGCGTTATCCTCGACGACTTCCTGAACATCATGGGCGACGAGGCGCGCTGGGCGGGCACGCTGGGCGGCAGCACGTGGTCGCAGTGGCTGGCCGACCGGACCATGACCTGGTCGGGCTTGCAGCCGTTGACCCAGGCGCGCCGGCACGTGTTCGCGCGCGAGTTCGAGGGCGCCATGGCCGACCAGGCGGCGACGCCGTGGGACGGCCTCGACCCGCGGCTCCAGCGGACCATGGCGGGCTTCGGCCTCGACCGCACGGCGTGGAACGTGATCCGGGCGACGCCGGCGCACCCGTCCGGGCCCGGCGTGGCGGGCATGATCCGGCCCATCGACGTCGCCGCGCTGGCGGACGGGCCGGCGCTGCCGGGCGTGCAGAAACTGCTGGGCATCGACGCGACCGACGCGGCGGCGGCCGAGGCGCAGGCGCGGGAGGGCGCGCGCCGGATCGCCGAGCAGTATCTGGAGATGATCCTGGCCTGGACCGAGCGCGCGGTGCCGTCGGGCACCGCGCGGGCGCGGAGCTTCGCCACCGGCAATTATGCGCGGGGCACCTGGCAGAACGAGCTGATCGAGGGCGGACTGCAGTTCAAGTCGTTCCTGCTGTCGTTCACCACGCTGCAGCTGCAGGCGGTGGCCATGGAGGGCGGCTGGCGCTCGGCGCGCGGGGCCGGCTACGCGGCGGGCATGATGATCTCGCTGACGCTGGGCGGCGCGCTGGCCATGCAGCTGCGGCACATCATCAACGGCCGCGACCCGCAGCCCGTGGACGATCCGCGCTTCTGGCTCCAGGCGGCGCAGACCGGCGGCGGCGTCGGCCTGCTGGGCGATTTTTTGTTCGCGGACGTCAACCGCTTCGGGCACTCCATCGGCGAGCAGATCGTGGGGCCGCAGGTGACCGCCGCGTGGGATCTCGGCAAGCTGACCTTCGGCAACATGCAGGAACTGGCGCTCGGCGCCGACACCCGCGCCGGCCGGGAGGCGGTGAACTTCGCCGGGCGCTACACGCCGGTGCTGTCGAGCCTCTGGTATATGCGCGCGGCCTACCGGCACACGGTGCTGGACCAGCTGCAGCGGCTGCTGGACCCCGAGGCGGAGCGGGCGTTCCGGGCGGAGGCCTCGCGGCTGAAGTCGGAGCGCAACCAGACGCGGTTCTGGCGGCGCGGCGACGCGCTGCCGTCGCGGCTGCCCATGGCGCAGTGACCCGCGCTTAACGGCCGCCGCCGGCGGCGATGCTGCGGGCTCCGATCAGGGGTCCCGCACATGTCGCAGCTCTACCCGATCCCGTCCGACACAAGGCAGCGCATCGTCAATCTGGGCTCGACCCAAACGGTGCTCGGCCCGTTCGACTTCCGCATCTTCAAGATCGGCGACGTCGAGGTGGCGCTGCGCGAGCCGGACGAGGAGGTGTTCACGGTGCTGGCCTCCGGCTTCACCGTGACGCCGGCGGGCGAACTGCCCAACTTCTTCTCCGTGACCCTGGACGCGACCCGGCCGGCGGGGACGGTCGCGCGCATCCGCGGGCGGCTGGTGTTCGAGCGGCTGACCGACGTCACCTATGGCGGCGTGGTGCGCTCCGCCCCGCTGGAGCGCGAGCTGGACCGCGTGACGGTGGCGCTCCAGGAGTTCCGCCGCGACCTGGACGAGGGCGACGACACGCCCGAGGCGATCCTGGGCGAGATCCGCGACCTGAAGGACGAGGTCGACGCCGCGGTGGACGAGGCCCAGGGCTACGCCGAGGCGACGTCGCTGGGCACCTTCCAGGCGGGCGAGTTCACGGTGGGCGACGAGGGAGCACCGGCGGCGGAGGCGACGGCCTTCGACACGGGCTTCGCCATTGTCGAGAAGAAGCGGCTGGAGTGGTGGCGGAACGGCGTCGCGCAGGCGGGGTCGGTCTATGCGATCGACGGCAGCGAGGTCAGCGACATCGAGCCGCTGGCCGCCGGGGAGCATGTGCGGTGGAAGCTGTTCGGCGACATGCCGGGGCCTCCGGGCGAACAGGGCCCCCCTGGCGAACAGGGGCCGCCGGGCGAACAGGGGCCCGCCGGCAATGACGGCGCGGACGGCGCCCCCGGCGCGGACGGCGCGGACGGGGCCCCCGGCAATGACGGCGCGCCCGGTGCGGATGGCGCGCCCGGCGCGGACGGGGCCGATGGCGCGGATGGCGCGGATGGCGCGAATTTCGCGCCCGACGCCGTGGTGGCCGACATCGCCGCGCGGGCGGCGTTCGACGACGCCGCCGAGAACTTCGCCGTGCTCGTCGAGGTGGACAGCACCAACGGCAACGAGCCGACGCTGTATTTCAAGGTCTCGGCGGCCTCGGCCGACTGGTCGGAGGGCTTCACGTTCGCGCCCGGCGGCGGCGATGTGACGGGGCCGGCCTCGGCGGTGACGGACAATTTCGCGTCGTTCGCGGACACGAGCGGCAAGGTGGTCAAGGACAGCGGCCAGTCGGCCGCCAGCTTCGCCACCGCCGCGCAGGGCGAGCTGGCGGACACCGCCGTGCAGCCGGCGGAGCTGGGGACGGCCGCCTATGACGACATCGAGGAGTTCGCGACGGCCGCGCAGGGCGCGCTCGCGGACACCGCGATCCAGCCGGGCAACGCCGCGCTGACCGACGCGCGCGACTGGACGGCCTCCACGGTCGGCCAGTCGGAGGCGGAGGCCGGCACGGCGACGACGGCGCGGAAATGGACGGCGCAGCGCGTCGGGCAGGCCATCGCCGCGCTGGCGGGCTTCGTGGCGGACGGGGCGGTGACCTACGCCAAGGTGGCCTCGGCCGCCATCGCCTCGGCCAGCGAGTATCGCTCCGCTGCGGCGAGCAAGCTCTTGTCGGCCGCCAATGTGTGGTCGGCGGCGGAGCTGGTGGCGCTGACCGATGGCGCGACGATCTCGGTCAACCTGGACAGCGGCTTCAACTTCGGGGGCGCGAGCAACGCGCCGCTGGCGCTGGGCGGCAACCGGACGGTGGGTGCGGCCTCCGGCGGGCGGACGGGGCAGACCGGCGTGATGTGGTTCACGGCCGCCAGCTCCACGCGGACGCTGACGCTGAACGCGGCCTGGCTGCTGATGGATGGCGTCGAGACCGGGCCCTACAGCATCACCACGTCGCAGGTGGTGGGCATTGTCTATTGGAAGCGGGCCTCGGCCGTCTACGTGACCGCGATCCTGCGGAGGGCGGCATGATCATCGTCAAGAAATACTTCGGCGTGTGGCGGCGCTGGAAGGGCGAGCCGCCGCATCTCGATCTCCGCAAGGTGCAGGCGCTGGTGGCCGAGGGCGTGTGGACGGCCGAGGATTGCGCGCGGGTGCATCTCGGGATCGCCGAGCCGTTCGACATGCCCGGCGACAAGGTGGCGGCGGGGAACGAGCGCTTCGAGGAAAGCGAGGGCGTGATCCGGCAGGTGTTCGACGTGATCGACCGGCCGGTGGAGCCGTTCGACGCGGCCGGC
The DNA here is from genome assembly GCA_023389135.1 of Pseudomonadota bacterium. Lineage (GTDB taxonomy): Bacteria > Pseudomonadota > Alphaproteobacteria > Rhizobiales > Methylopilaceae > Agaricicola. The sequence continues at coordinate 5,499 of JAEWEX010000153.1, forward strand.
TATCTCGCGGCGCTGCGCTGGTATGTCGAGCAAAACGGGACGGAATGGAACAGCTGGATCATCCCGACAGATGACCGCTCGCAGCTGAAATACGCCTCCGAGGTGCTGGCGGTCCAGACCGGCGCTCGCAGCGACGGCGACCCGTGGAAGCTGCCGCACGGCTTTGTCGCGCTGACCAATGCGCAGGTGATCGAGATGGCGACCGCCGCGCGCGGCCATGTGCTGGCGTGCTTCGCGGCGGAGGCGGCCATCGCGGCGCGGCTGGCCGGCGGCGAGGCCATGACGGAGGACGACATCGCAGCGGCTTTCGTGGTCGGGGAGCCGAGCTGATGGACGCCGCGCCGGCGCTGTGGCTGCCCGCCAAGCCCGCCATCATCCGCCCCGCGCCGGACGAGCTGCTGCGTTATGCCGGCGACCCGGTGCTGGCGGCGCTGCCGGGGATGGTGATGCCGCCCGTGGTGCTGTCCAGTCCGACCGGGCTGGAGGTCAGCCGCGTCGGCGAGAACAGCTTCAACGGCGGGTCCAGCGGCAACTACACACCGCAGGAATATGCGGTCAATTTCGGTGACGCCGCCGCGGACCGCGAAATCTTCCTCACCATCATCGCCGGCTTTCAGGGCTCGCCTGTCCTGTCCTCCGTCACGATCGGGGGCGTCGGCGCGACCATCCACGTCAACGGAAAGTCGGCGGGCGCGACCAGCTATATCGCAGCGATCGCGTCGGCGGCGGTTCCGACCGGGACGAGCGGAACGGTCAGCCTGGCGTTCTCCGATGGCGGTCTTCGCCGCAGCGGCGTGGTCGCCTATCGCGTCACCGGCCGCCCGGCCGGCGCCGCCGTCGCCACCTACACCAATGAGGACGTGTCTTCCTCGCCGACGCTCACCACCAGCGCGGGCGGCCTGGTGCTCGCCGTGCGGCACCTCGCCAGCTCCAGCTCGGGCGGCGACATCGTCGCGGACGGGATGACCACCTATTCGACCGTGATCGACGGCGATGCGGGGGATCACTTTTCCGGCGTGGCCATCGCCGCGGGTGCCTCTCTCGACATCGCCTTCGTGGCCAGCAGCGCCAGCACCCGCATCTCCGCCGCCGCCAGCTTCGCTTGAAAGGACGGCCCCATGACCATCACCCGCATCGGCCCTGGCATGCTGGCGCCGGACCTCATCGAGCAGATCAGGCCCGCCGGCGAACTGATGCCCTATTCCGGCGGCGACGTGCCGGCGGGCTGGGCCTATCCGGTCGGCCAGGAGGTGGACGCCGAGACCTGGCCCGTTCTGCACGCCAAGCTGGTGGCCGCCGGCAACCCCTACGGCACGACCGGCGGCAACCCGCGCGCCATCGACATGCGCGGCCGGTTGTTCGCCTTCCGCGACAACATGGGCGGCTCGGCGGCCGGCCGGATCACCGACAGCGGAACGGGCAACCCCGGCATCGACGGCGAGACGCTGGGCGCCACCGGCGGCGCGGACCGCATCTCGCTGACCACGGCGCAGCTGCCGGTCCATCAGGCGACCACCGTGCTGCGCGTGCGCCGCGACTTCAGCGGCGGCGGCTCCTCGAGTAACACGGCCTACACGCCGGCGGACAGCACGGTCGGCACCAATGTCGGCGACACCAACAAGCTGTCGAACAATATCGGCTCCGGCCAGGCGCACCCGAACATGCCGCCCGTGGCGGTGGTCGACTGCCTCATGAAGGTGCACTGACGCGCCCGCGCTTAACGCGCGCGCGGGCGAGGCACGGTTGACGCCGGGGCCGAGGCGTCAGGATCGGGGCTCCAACCGGGGATCCCGCCATGGCCGCCATCGTCACAAAGCCCTCCGACTCCGGGATCGCCTTCATCGGCGACCATGAGGGCAAGGTGCTGCGCGCCTATCGCTGCCCGGCCGGCGTCATCACCATCGGCTTCGGCTTCACGATGCGGTCAAAAGCGTTCTCGACCTGGTGGCGGGCGCGCCACGGCCGCGCGCTGCACATGGGCGACACCATGAGCGAGGCCGACGCGCTGACCATGCTGCGCGCGCTGGTGGTCTCCGAATATGGCGAGGCCGTGGTCCGGAACGTCGAGCCGCGCGCGCAGCACCATTACGACGGCGCGGCGTCGGTGTCGTTCAACTGCGGCACCGGGGCGACCAAGTGGAAATGGGCGCTGGCGCTGCGGCGCGGCGACGTGGCCGAGGCGGCGCGGCTCCTGCGCAGCACGGCCGTCACCGCCAACGGCCGCCGGCTGGCCGGCCTGGTGCGCCGGCGCGGAGAGGAAGCCGAGCTGATCCAGCACGGCCGCTACGGCAGGTTCAAGGCCGGGCCGGCCTCCCAGTCCACCACGGCGGCCGAGGTGGCCGAGTATCAGCGCCAGCTCGCCGCGCTGGGCTATCTCAAGGGCGCGGTGGACGGGGTGCCCGGCGAGCTGACCCGCGCGGCCGTGCGGGCGTTCCAGGCCGATCATGACCTCACCGTCGACGGCGTGGTGGGCCCCGCGACGCGGGCGACGCTGATCCGGGCGCTGGACGCCAGGCGCGGCAACCAGGCCAGCGGCGGCGCGGGCGTGGCGGCCGGCGGCGGCGACACCGCCAGCCATGTGGACCCGGCGACGCTGGACGTGTCGGCCATCGACGCCGGCGCGCTTCTCCAGGCGGCGGCCATCGGGCTCGCCGCGGCGGCGCTGATCTTTGGCGCGTGGTGGCTGTTCCGCAACCGCGCGCGGGTGTTTCCGCGGTGGTTCGACCGGGTGCCGACATGATCGCCGCCGGCGTCATCATCGCGCTGCTCGGGCTGCTCGCCGCGCTCCTGATCGTGCTCGGCTCGGCCGCCGCGTTCATGGGTAATCGGCCGCCGCGTCACATCGATCTTCTGTTTCGGCTAAGCCTGGCGGGCTTCCTGCTGGGCCTCGCCCTCGCGATCGCCGGCGTCGTCCGGCTGTTCCTGTAAGGAGGAAGCCATGGCCGGACCGCTCGCGCTCATCCTGCCCGTCGTTTTGCCGAGGATCCTCGACCGGGTGCTCGACCGCGTGGTGCCCGACCTTGCGCCGGCGGCGCGCCAGCAGGCCAAGGTGGACCTGGTGGCCGAGCTGGCGCTGGAGCCGGAGGTGCAGCACGCGACCAACGCCGAGCCCTGGTATCGCAGCAACGTCACGCTGGGCTCGATCCAGGCGATCCTCGCCGGCGCGGCCGCCATCGCCGGCGCGCTCAAGGGCGGGCAGATCGACCTGGCTGTGATCGGCCCGGCGCTGTGGTCGATGTTCGGCGCGGCGCAGGCGCTCTATGGCCGCTGGAAGGCCCGCCGGCCGATTGGTGCGTGATGCCGGAGATGCCGCCTCCCGACTGGCTCCAGCAATTTCTGGGCGTGAAGGCGATGCACGTGGCGGCGGGCATCGCCGGCGGCCTGGTGCGGGGCATGGTGCGCCCCGAGGTGAGCTGGACCCGCCGGCTCACGGTCGCCGCGATCGGCGGCCTGACGGCTGGCTACGGCACGCCGGCGGTGGCGCCCGCCGTCGCGCACTGGGCCGGCCTGTGGGGCTATCCCGCTGTGGAGATCGCCGGCGCGGTCGGATTCCTGCTCGGCCTGTGCGGCATGACGCTGTGCGACGCGGCGATCAACTGGGCCCGGCGCTTCCGCGACTGGCCGCCGCCGAGGCCGCCGGCGCCGGGGTGACAGGACGGGGCGGCCGGCGCCCCGTTGCGTCAGCCGGCACCCAGGCCCTTCGGGGCGTTTCCTCCCTGGACTTCGGCCCGGCCGGGACGATCCGCGCCGGGCCGCTTTTTGCGAGGGCAGATGATCGACGGCATGCACCCGCACCCTGACATCGGGCCGTCCGTGGTGCGCGGCTCGGACGGCCGCGCCTGGCTGTCGGTGCCGTTCAAGTTCGACGATGGACAAGTGCTTTGCGCCGAGTGGCCGCTGGACGTCGGCCGCGCCACGCTGCTGGCGGAGGAGATGGTCGGCGCGGTGGCGGCGATGCTGCGCAAGCACGTCCGACATTCACATGATTTCGGGGCGAAGTCGGACGGCCAGAAATCTTAAGCCGCTGATATCATTGCAACTTCGCATCACTTTTAATCATGGGGTCCAGGGTTCGAGTCCCTGCGGGCTCACCATTGCGAAGCTCTGGCATGGGGCCGGCGAGATGCTCCCTTGGAAGCGCGCCCGCCACAGGCGCCGCTCCGGATAGCCCCGAACCTGCGAGCCTCCCTACCTCAGGGGAATGTCGCCCGCCTGCCAGCCGGCTCTGGCGGCCGCCATGTGGTCGCCGTACCGGCCGGCCTCTATGGCCTCGCGTGCGCCCGCCATGAGCCGCTGGTAGTAGGCCAGGTTGGCAAAGGTGAGCAGCACCATGCCGAGGATTTCGCCCGCCTTGACGAGATGGTGCAGATAGGCGCGGGAGTGGCGTCCGGCCACCGGGCAGTCGCTCTCCGGATCCAGCGGCCGGGGATCGTCGGCGTGGCGGGCGTTCTTGAGGTTGATGCGGCCGAGGCGGGTATAGGCCAGGCCGTGCCGCCCGGCGCGGGTCGGCATCACGCAGTCGAACATATCGACGCCGCGCGCCACGGCCTCCAGCAGATCGTCGGGCGTGCCGACGCCCATGAGATAGCGGGGCTTGTCGGACGGAAGGTCCGGCATCACGCCTTCCAGCACCCGCAGCATGACCTCCTGCGGCTCGCCGACCGCCAGCCCCCCGACGGCATAGCCGGAAAAATCCATGGCCGTCAGCGCCCGGGCGGAGCGCGTCCGCAGGTCCGGCTGGTCGCCGCCCTGGACGTTGCCGAAGGCGCCCTGCCCGACCCCGCCCCCGAACGCTGCGAGCGAGCGCTCCGCCCAGCGCAGCGACAGCTCGGTCGCCCGCTCGATGGCCGGCCGCTCGTTGGGCAGCGAGACGCACTCGTCCAGCTGCATGTGGATGTCGGAGCCCAGCAGGGCCTGGACCTCCATGCTGCGCTCCGGCGTCAGCATGTGGCGCGAGCCGTCGAGATGGGACGCAAACGCAACGCCCTCCTCGCTGATCTTGCGCATCGAGGCCAGCGACATGACCTGGAAGCCGCCGGAGTCGGTCAGGATCGGCCCGTCCCACTGCATGAAGCGATGAAGCCCGCCCAGGCCCGCCACGCGCTCGGCGCCCGGGCGCAGCATCAGGTGGTAGACGTTGCCCAGCACGACCCCGGTGCCGGTGGCGCGCACCTGCTCGGGCGTCAGCGCCTTGACGGTCGCGGCTGTGCCCACCGCCATGAAGGCGGGCGTCTGGAAGGCGCCATGCCCGGTCGAGACCTCGCCGCGCCGCGCGATGCCGTCGGTCGCCTTCAGCCGAAAGCCGAAGCGGTTCACCGCCCGTCCTCCGGGAACAGCAGGCAGGCATCGCCATAGGAGTAGAAGCGATAGCCCGATGCTATGGCGTGGGCATAGGCCGCCTGCATCCGCGACAGTCCCGCATAGGCGGAAACCAGCATGAACAGGGTCGAGCGCGGCAGGTGGAAGTTGGTCATCAGCGCATCCACCGCGCGGAAGCGGTACCCCGGCGTGATGAAGATGCCGGTCGCGCCCTCCCAGGCGCGGATCTCGCCACCCGGCGTCGCCGCGGTCTCCAGCAGCCGCGCCACCGTGGTGCCAACCGCGACGATGCGCCCGCCGGCCGCGCGCGCATCGTTGAGCGCGTTGGCCGTAGCGGCGTCGATGCGGCCACGCTCCTCGTGCATGCCGTGGGCGTCGGTGTCCTCGACCTTGACCGGCAGGAACGTCCCGGCGCCGACATGAAGCGTTATTTTACAGAGTTTTATGCCTGTTTTCTCCACTTCAGAAATAAGTTTATCGGTGAGGTGCAGCCCCGCCGTCGGCGCGGCCACCGCGCCGGGCTCGTCCGCATAGACGGTCTGATAGTCGGCGGCGTCCTGCTCGTCGGTGGCGCGCTTGCCGGCGATGTAGGGTGGCAGCGGCAGCGCACCGCGCTCGGCGATGGCCGCGTCCAGGGTGGGTCCGTGGAACGCGAAGGCGAGTGTCACCTCGCCACCCTCGCCGCGGGCCGCGACCTCGGCATCCAGCGTGCCGAGCAGGCACAGCCGCCCCTCCTCGCCGAACCGCAACCGGTCGCCGACCTCCAGCTTGCGCGCGGGGCGGGCAAAAGCCTTCCAGGTCGATCCGTCGAGGCGCATGTGGAGCGTCACCTCGATCCGGGGCTCGCTTGCGCCGCGGCCGATGCGGCGGCCGATAAGCCTGGCGGGGATGACGCGGGTGTCGTTCACCACCAGCACGTCGCCCGCACGCAGCAGGCGCGGCAGCGACGACACCCGGTCGTCCGCCAGTTCCGGATCGGCGCCGGGCCGCACCACCAGCATGCGCGCGCTGTCGCGCGGGCGGGCCGGCCTCAGAGCGATCCGCTCGTCGGGAAGGTCGAAGTCGAACAGGGAGACGTCCATGACGTGCCGTGGTTGGCGGCGGCCGGGCGCGCTGTCAGGCGAGCCAGACGACCAGAGCGCCCAGCGCGACGATGGCGATGCCAGCGACCCGCAGCAGGCTGATGGGCTGTTCCGTCAGGCCGAACAGCCCGTAATGATCGATGATGGCGGCGGCGGTAAGCTGGCCGGCGATCACGAACACCACCAGGGTCGCGACGCCGATCCGCGGGATCAGGAACACGCTGCCGAAGATGAACGTGGCGCCGAACATGCCGCCCAGAACCAGGTAGATCAGCGGAAGGCTGCGCCAGTTGGCGAGGATGCCCCCGAACTGCCCGAGCACAGCGGATGCGGCCAGCAGGATCAGCGCCCCGACGGTGAACGACACCGTCGCGGCCATCAGCGTGGTGCCGAGCCCGCGGGCGACCACCGTATTGATGCTCGCCTGCACCGACAGTCCCGCGCCGATGCCGGCGGCCAGCAGGGCGAACAGCAGCTTTACAACCATGCGCCCTGCCCCTGGCTGCGCCGCCGTCAGGCGACGTCGGCCCCGACCCGCGCCGTCACGATCTTGTCGGGGTCGCGCACGGGTTCGCCGCGCTTGATCTTGTCGACGTTCTCCATGCCCTCGATCACCTCGCCCCAGACGGTGTACTGGCCATCCAGGAAAGAGGAGTTCTCGAAGCAGATGAAGAACTGGCTGTCGCCGGAATCCGGGCTCGACGAGCGGGCCATGGAGGCGGTTCCGCGCACATGCTTGCCGGCGTTGAACTCCGCCTTGAGCTTCTTGCCGGAACCGCCCATGCCGGTGCCGGTGGGGTCGCCGGTCTGGGCCATGAAGCCGTCGATGACGCGGTGGAACGGCACGCCGTCATAGAAGCCTTCGCGGGCCAGTTCCTTGATGCGCGCCACATGGCCGGGCGCGAGGTCAGGACGCAGGCGTATGACGACCGCGCCCTTGGTGGTTTCCAGGACGAGCGTGTTTTCGGGATCGCGGTCGCTCATGGATATCTCCTTGTCAGTGTCTGGTCAGTCGATCACGGTCGCGCGGACGACGCGGTCGGGGTTGGGAACCATGCCGTTGGCCTCGCGCGAGCCGGCATTGAGCTTGTCCACCACGTCCATCCCGCCGGTCACCTCGCCGACGACGGTGTAGTCGCCGTCGAGGAACGTGGCGTCGGCATTGGTGATGAAGAACTGGCTGTTGGCGCTGTCGGGATCCTGGGCGCGCGCCATCCCGACCGCTCCGCGCGTGAAGGACAGCCGGGAGAACTCGGCCTGGAGGTCGGGATATTTGGAGCCGCCGGTTCCGGTCCCGGTGGGGTCTCCGGTCTGGGCCATGAAGCCCTTCATGACGCGATGGAACGGCACCCCGTCATAGAACCCCTCGCGCGTCAGCGTCAGCATCCGCTCGGCATGCCTGGGCGCCACGTCGTCGCGCAGCCGGAAGGTGATCTCGCCCTTGGTGGTCTCCAGCTTGATGGAGGCCGCCTCCGCGGCGGAGACGGCGAGGCCCAGCGCAAGGGCGGCCATGGCGGCAAGTCGGATCATCGGACTACTCCGTTCGAAGGTTGTTCAGCGGCGGCCGGCGAATTTCCGGGCGAGCCGCCCGGCGACGTCGTCCGGCACGAAGGCGGAGATGTCGCCGCCCATGGAGGCGATCTGGCGCACCAGCGTGGCGGTGATGGGGCGCACGGCCGGCGAGGCCGGCAGGAACACGGTCTGCACGCCGGGCGCCATGGCGCCGTTCATGCCCGCCATCTGCATCTCGTAATCCAGGTCGGTGCCGTCGCGCAGCCCGCGCACGAGCAGCGTCGCGCCAGCCCGGCGGGCCGCCTCGACGGCCAGGTCGTCGAATGTCGTGACCTCCAGCGCGACGCCTTCGGCGGCAGCGAGCGGCCCGCAGGCGGACTGGATCATCTCGCGGCGCTCGTCCGGAGTGAACAGAGGCGTCTTGCCCGGATGCACGCCGATGGCGACCACCAGCCGGTCCGCCAGCCGGCAGGCGTTGCGGATCACATCCACATGGCCGTTGGTCACCGGGTCGAACGATCCGGCATAGAAGGCTGTCCTGTCCATCACCACCGCTTATCCCGCCGCCACCGGCGCGGCAAGCGCGGCTTCGCGCCGTGCCTCGTCGCCCCTGAACGCGCCCCATGCGCGCGCCGATGAACGCCGCATGAACGGACCGCTCAGCGAGAGGTCATCCTCTCCCGGGCACTGTAAGGCATCGTTCAAGGGGAGGGTCGCATGAAGTCCGTCATCGTCACGATCATCGTGCTGATCCTGGCCGTGGCCGCCGGCGTGTCGCTCGGCCGCTTCGCGCAGGCCGCGGCGTCCAAGTCGACCGACCGGATACTGGGCTATGCCCGCGAAACGCCGCCGATCCTCCTGATCCGCAACGCCGACGGGCGCACGCTGGTGGTGCGCACCGCCCGCTGAGGGACCAGGGGCCGGTCAGGCCCCGCCGTCCTCGGCCTCGTCGCCCGCCTCGCCATCGGAGACGTCGTCGCCATTGCCCGCGTCCTCCTCGCTGATGTGCTCCACAGACACCACGCGCTCGCCCTCGGCGGTGTTGAACACGATCACACCCTGCGAACCGCGGCCGACGATGCGGATGCCGTCAACCGGCACCCGGATCAGCTGGCCGCCGTCGGAGACCAGCATGATCTGGTCCATGTCCTCCACCGGGAACGACGCCACCAGCTTGCCGTTGCGGGCGTTCACCGCCATGGCGACGATGCCCTTGCCGCCACGGCCGGTGATCCGGTACTCGAACGACGATGAACGCTTGCCGTAGCCGTTCTCCGACACCGTCAGGATGAACTGCTCCGCAGCGCTCATCTGGGCGTAGCGCTCCTGCCCGAGCAGGCCCGCGTCCACCGCGTCCTCGCCATCCGCCTCCAGGGCGGCCTCTTCCTCGGCATCGCCATTGGCGCCGCGGCGCACCGCGCCGGCCATCTTGAGATAGGCGACCCGTTCCTCGGCCGTGGCGTCTACATGGTGAATGATGGCCATGGAGATCACCCGGTCGTCGCCGTCCAGGCGGATGCCGCGGACGCCGACGCTGTCGCGGCCCTTGAACACGCGCACATCCTCCACCGGGAAGCGTATGCACTGGCCGTTGGCCGTGGTCAGCAGCACGTCGTCCTGCGGACCGCAGAGCTGGACGTCGGCGATGCCCTCGCCCACCTCCAGCTTCATGGCGATCTTGCCGGCGCGGTTGACGTTGGTGAAGTCCGCGAGCGCATTGCGCCGGACCGTGCCACCCGTGGTGGCGAACATGATCTCGTTGCGCTCCCACGCCGCCATGTCCTCAGGCAGCACGATGATCGAGGTGATGCGCTCGTCGGCCGCCAGCGGCAGCAGGTTGACGAACGCCTTGCCGCGCGCCTGCGGCGCCGCCAGCGGCAGCCGCCACACCTTCATCTTGTAGACCTGGCCGCGCGAGGAGAAGAACAGCACCTCCGCATGGGTCGAGGCGACGAACAGCCGGGTGACGAAATCCTCCTCCTTCGTCGACATGCCCGAGCGCCCCTTGCCGCCGCGGCGCTGCGCCCGGTAGGTCGCCAGCGGCACGCGCTTGACGTAGCCGGTGTGCGAGACGGTGACGACCATGTCCTCGCGCTGGATGAGATCCTCGTCCTCCATGTCGCCGAAGGCGTCGACGATCTCGGTCTTGCGCGGCGTGGCGAAGGCTTCGCGCACCGCCGTGAGTTCGTCCTTGACGATGCCGAGGATGCGCGCGCGCGAGCGCAGGATGTCGAGATAGTCGGCGATCTCGCGGCCGATCCTGTCCAGTTCCTCGGCGATCTCGTCGCGCCCGAGCGCGGTCAGGCGCTGCAGCCTCAGATCCAGGATCGCCTTGGCCTGCTCGCCGGACAGCCGGTAGGTGCCGTCCTCGGAGATGCGGTGGCGCGGGTCGTCGATCAGCGCGATCAGGGGCGCCACGTCCTTGGCCGGCCAGTGCCGCTCCATCAGCCGCTCGCGCGCCGTCGCCGGATCGGGCGCGGTGCGGATCAGGTGGATCACCTCGTCGATGTTTGCGACGGCGATGGCCAGCCCGACCAGGACGTGGGCGCGGTCGCGCGCCTTGCCCAGCAGGAAGCGGGTCCGCCGGCCGACCACCTCCTCGCGGAATGCGACGAAGGCCGTCAGCATGTCCTTGAGGTTCATGATCTCGGGCCGGCCGCCGTTGAGCGCCACCATGTTGGCGCCGAACGAGGACTGCAGCGCCGAGAACCGGTAGAGCTGGTTCAGCACCACGTCGCCGACGGCGTCGCGCTTCAGCTCGATGACGATGCGCATGCCCTGCCGGTCGCTCTCGTCGCGCAGGTCGGAGATGCCCTCGACCTTCTTCTCGCGCACCAGTTCGGCGATGCGCTCCACCAGGGTCGCCTTGTTCACCTGGTAGGGGATCTCGGTGACGATGATCGCCTCGCGATCCTTCCGGATTTCCTCGATCGTCGCCCGGCCGCGCATCAGGATCGAGCCGCGGCCGGTGGCGTAGGCGGAGCGGATGCCGGTCCGCCCCAGGATCAGCCCGCCCGTGGGGAAGTCCGGCCCCGGGACGATGTCGTTCAGTTCCTCGACCTCGATCGACGGATTGTCGATATAGGCGAGGCACGCATCGATCACCTCGCCCAGATTGTGGGGCGGGATGTTGGTTGCCATGCCGACGGCGATGCCGCCGGCGCCGTTGACCAGCAGGTTGGGGAACCGCGCCGGCAGGACCGTCGGCTCGCGCTCGGAATTGTCGTAGTTGTCCTGGAAATCGACGGTGGCCTTGTCGATGTCCTCGAGCAGCGCCATGGCGGGCTTTGCCAGCCTGACCTCGGTGTACCGCATGGCGGCCGGCATATCGCCGTCGACCGAGCCGAAATTGCCCTGGCCGTCCACCAGCATGAGGCGTATGGAGAAGTCCTGCGCCATGCGGACCAGCGCGAAATAGACCGACTGGTCGCCATGCGGGTGGTATTTACCGATGACGTCGCCGACCACGCGCGCCGACTTCCGGTAGGGCCGCTCCGGCGTGTAGCCGGCCTCGTTCATGGAATACAGGATGCGCCGGTGCACCGGCTTCAGCCCGTCGCGGACATCCGGCAGCGCGCGCGACACGATCACGCTCATGGCGTAATCGAGGTAGGAGCGCTTCATCTCGTCTGTGATTGAGACCGGACGGACCTCCTGTCCGGAGGGGCCGGCAGGCGGCGTCGGCTGATCGGGGTCAGACAATTCGTTGAATCCGCAACATTTCAGGTAGCCCCTGTATAGGCGATTCCGGACCCCGATGCCATTGCGCCGACAGCCACGAGACGTGAAAATAACATAGTAAATTCAGATACTTGTGGCATTGTTCCGAAAGCAGGTGTGGATTTGTGGCGAAGCGGGGGGTCGCGCGGCGTAGGATGTGCCGGCGCGGGTCCCCTGCGAGCCCGCCGTCGAGGGGACCGGCATGCTCCCGGAACTGCTGACATCGGCGCTGGTGACGCTCATGGTCACGGTCGATCCGCCTGGGCTGGCGCCCATCTTCCTCGCGCTGACGGAGGGCATGAACCGGACCGAGCGGCGCGCGGTCGCGATCCGTGCGTGCCTGATCGCCACCGGCATACTGGCCGGCGCGGCGCTCGCCGGCGACTGGCTGTTGCGCCAGCTCGGAATCGGGCTTCCCGCCTTCCGCATCGCCGGCGGGCTGTTCCTATTCTGGATCGCGTTCGAGATGGTGTTCGAGCGCCGCAACGAGCGTAAGCAGCAAACCGCCGATACCGCGATCACCGAGGATCACATCCGCAACGTCGCCGCCTTCCCTCTTGCCATCCCGCTCCTGGCAGGCCCCGGCGCGCTGACGGCGACGATTCTTCTGGCAGGACGCGCCAACGGCGATCCGGTTTATTTGGGCTTCCTGCTGGTCCTTATCGCACTCGGCGCCGCCACCTGCTTTGTCGTATTCATGGCCGCGG
>JAEWEX010000206.1 GCA_023389135.1 Pseudomonadota bacterium
GGCACACCCGAAGCGACGCGCGCTTCCGCGCTCCAGGCCTGATCGTCACCACTCCAGCGGAGGATCGTGCCGTCATGGCTTCTCTCGACAGTTTCAAGTCCCGCAAGACACTCGACGTCGCCGGCAAGACCTATACCTATTACAGCCTTCCCGATGCCGAAAGGAACGGCCTCAAGGGCATCTCCCGGCTGCCCTTCTCGCTGAAGGTGCTGCTGGAGAACCTGCTGCGCCACGAGGACGGCCGCTCGGTCAGCGCCGACGACATCCGCGCCATGGCCGAATGGATGGTGGAGCGCCGCTCCGACCGCGAGATCGCCTTCCGCCCCGCCCGCGTGCTGATGCAGGACTTCACCGGCGTTCCCGCCGTGGTGGACCTCGCCGCCATGCGCGACGCCATGACGTCGCTCGGCGGCGACCCCGAGAAGATCAACCCGCTGGTGCCGGTGGATCTCGTCATCGACCATTCGGTGATCGTGGACGAGTTCGGCAACCCGAAGGCCTTCGACCGCAATGTCGAGCTGGAATACCGGCGCAACGGCGAGCGCTACCGCTTCCTGAAGTGGGCGCAGGGCTCGTTCGACAATTTCCGCGTGGTGCCGCCCGGCACCGGCATCTGCCACCAGGTCAACCTGGAATACCTGTCGCAGACCGTCTGGACCCGCAAGGAGGACGGCGGCGAGGTGGCCTATCCGGACACGCTGGTGGGCACCGACAGCCACACCACCATGGTCAACGGCCTCGCCGTGCTGGGCTGGGGCGTGGGCGGCATCGAGGCGGAGGCGGCCATGCTCGGCCAGCCGGTCTCCATGCTGATCCCCGAGGTGATCGGCTTCAAGCTCACCGGCAAGCTCAAGGAGGGCGTGACCGCGACCGACCTTGTGCTGCGCGTCACCGAGATGCTGCGCAAGAAGGGCGTGGTGGGCAAGTTCGTGGAGTTCTACGGGCCGGGTCTCACCCACATGGCCATCGAGGACCGCGCCACCATCGGCAACATGGCGCCGGAATACGGCGCGACCTGCGGGTTCTTCCCCGTGGACGGCGAGACCGTCCGCTATCTGCGCGACACCGCGCGCACCGAGGCCCGGGTCGCGCTGGTCGAGGCCTACGCCAAGGCGCAGGGCATGTGGCTGACGCCCGACGCGGCCGATCCCGTGTTCACCGACACGCTGGAGCTGGACATGGCCGAGGTCGAGCCCGCGCTGGCCGGTCCCAAGCGGCCGCAGGACCGCGTGCTGCTGTCCCAGGCCAAGGCGGGCTTCGCCGGCGCCATGGAGGCCGAGTTCGCCAAGGCCGCCGAGATGGGCAAGCGCGTGGCCGTGGAGGGCCGCGACCACGATCTCGGCCATGGCGACGTGGTGATCGCGGCGATCACGTCGTGCACCAACACGTCCAATCCCAGCGTGATGATCGGCGCCGGCATCCTCGCCCGCAAGGCCGCCGCCAGGGGGCTGAAGGTCAAGCCCTGGGTGAAGACCTCGCTCGCCCCCGGCTCCCAGGTGGTGGGCGAATATCTCGACAAGTCGGGCCTGCAGGCGGATCTCGACAAGCTCGGCTTCAACCTGGTGGGCTTCGGCTGCACCACCTGCATCGGCAATTCCGGCCCGCTGCCGGAGCCGGTGTCCAAGGCGATCAACGACGCCGACCTGGTGGCGGCGGCCGTGCTCTCGGGCAACCGCAACTTCGAGGGCCGCGTGAACCCCGACGTGCGGGCCAACTACCTGGCATCCCCGCCGCTGGTGGTGGCCTACGCGCTGGCCGGCTCCATGCAGGTCGACATCACCACCGAGCCGCTGGGCACGGGGTCGGACGGCCAGCCGGTCTATCTGCGGGACATCTGGCCGTCCTCGGCGGAGATCGCGGAGTTCATCCGCGCCAACGTCACGCGGGAGCTGTTCCAGACCCGCTACGCCGACGTCTTCAAGGGCGACGACAACTGGCAGAAGATCGAGGTCTCCGGCGGCCTGACCTACAAGTGGCCCATGGGCTCCACCTACGTGCAGAACCCGCCCTACTTCGAGGGCATGGAGCGCGAGCCGGAGCCGGTGACCGACATCGAGAACGGCCGCATACTCGGGCTGTTCCTCGACAGCATCACCACCGACCACATCTCGCCGGCGGGCTCCATCAAGGCCGCGAGCCCGGCAGGCAAGTACCTGATCTCGCACCAGGTCTCCCCGGCCGACTTCAACCAGTACGGCACGCGGCGCGGCAGCCACGACGTCATGATGCGCGGCACCTTCGCCAACATCCGCATCAAGAACCAGATGGTGCCGGGCGTGGAGGGCGGCGTCACCGTGCACCAGCCCTCGGGCGAGAAGATGCCGATCTACGACGCCGCCATGCGCTACAAGCAGGAGGGCGTGCCGCTGGTTGTCATGGCCGGCAAGGAATACGGCACCGGCTCGTCGCGCGACTGGGCGGCGAAGGGCACCAAGCTCCTGGGCGTGCGCGCCGTGATCGCCCAGTCGTTCGAGCGTATCCACCGCTCGAACCTGATCGGCATGGGCGTGATCCCGCTGGTGTTCGAGGACGGCACGTCCTGGCAGACGCTGGGCATCAAGGGCGACGAGACGATCTCGCTCGCCGGCCTCGCCGACGGCCTGAAGCCGCGGCAGATGCTCACCGCCATCGTCACCTATGGCGACGGCCGCACGGCGGAGGTGCCGGTGCTGTGCCGGATCGATACGCTGGACGAGCTGGACTACTACCGCAACGGCGGCATCCTGCAGTACGTTCTGCGCCAGCTGGCCGCCTGACCGCCACGCTTCCCGGGCGCGCCTGGCGGTGCGCCCGGGATGACGGAGCTATCGCGCCCTCGTGAGTAGGTGTTGAGGGGCCGGGGGATGTAACTAGTCGCCATGGTCGCCGCCCGCCTTGCCGCCGCACTGTCCGCCCTGCTGATCGTCCTTCCGGGCGCTCGGGCGGCCGAGCCGGTCGCGGTGCTGGAGCTGTTCACCAGCCAGGGCTGCTCGTCGTGCCCGCCGGCGGACGCGCTGCTGGTGGAACTGGCCCGGCGCGACGACGTCGTCGCGCTGTCGCTGCCGGTGGACTACTGGGACTATCTCGGCTGGAAGGACACGCTGGCCTCGCCGATGTTCTCGGCGCGCCAGCGCGCCTATGCCATGGTCCGCGGCGACCGCAAGGTCTACACGCCCCAGATGGTGGTCAACGGCGCCGCCCATGTGGTCGGCAGCAAGGCCCATGCGGTCGAGCGCGCCATCGCCGCGTCCCGGGCCGAGGGCGCCGGGCCCGTGGTCGACATCGCGGTCAGGGAGGAGGGCGGCCAGATCAAGGTCGCGCTGCCCGACGGCGAAGCAGCGCTGGCGGGCGAGGTCTGGCTGCTGGCCGTCTCCGACAGGCAGACCGTGCAGATCGGCCGCGGCGAGAACCGCGAGCGGACCGTGACCTATGTCAACGTGGTGCGGAAGATGACCCGGCTCGGGGCCTGGAAGGGCAAGGCCGAGACGTTCATGGTGGCGCGCAGCGAGGCGTGCCCGCGCGGCGCCGACCAGGCGGTGGTGATCGTCCAGCACGGCAATGGCGGGGCGCCGGGTCCGATCCGCGGCGTGGCGCGTCTGCGGCTGCCCGCCGACTGACCTGTTAGCGCCCGAGGCCGCGGCAGACGTGCAGACAAGAAAAAAGGCCGGCGAAACCGGCCCGAGGGTCAACTTTGGGATGAACCGTCTGCCTCGAAGTGCCCGGCGCCGCCCACCCCGCGGGGCTGGGGGGCTGGGGTTTCGGAGCAAGCGACGCCGGGCTCCGAGGCAACGATGAGATAGTCGTGCCCCACTGCGGCGCGCGCTGGGCTGAAGCACGGCGAAACTGTGATTTTTTCAAAGGCCTTTCGTGGCGTGTTTTACCTGTGTTTTCCGGGTCCGGCGCACGCGTCGCATTCAGGTCTCGGCATCGGGGATCGCCGCGGGCGGGCGCGGGGCGCATCCGGCCCCTGAAGGACGCCGGACGTTCACCGGTGGTTGACCGTCTTGCCTCGCGCTTGTATAGCAGCCACCGAGCGGTGTGGGCTGCCTTCGGGCTGGCCACCCATTCCCATTGCTAAACCCAGACCGTCAAGAAGCCGGCCCTCGAGGCTGGGACGAACAGGAGCGAATTATGTTCGCGGTCATCAAGACGGGCGGCCGGCAGTACCGCGTCGCCCAGGACCAGAAGATCACCATCGGCCGCGTGGCCGGCGAGCCCGGCGACAGCGTCGAGTTCGGCGAAATCCTCATGACCGGCGACGGCGACGACGCCCGGCTCGGCGTCCCGTTCGTGGACGGGGCCAAGGTCGTCGGAGAGATCGTCGAGCAGTCGCGCGGCCGCAAGGTCATCGCCTTCAAGAAGCGCCGCCGGCAGAACTCGCGCCGCAAGCGGGGCCATCGCCAGGAGCTGACGGTGATCCGCATCACCGGAATCGAGGCCTCCGGCGAGGGCAAGAAGTCCAAGGCGAAGGCCAAGGACGAGGCCCCCAAGGCCGAGGCCGCTGCCGCGGCGTCGGCCGAGTGACGGCGCGAACAGGAGAATAGACAGATGGCGCACAAGAAAGCTGGCGGCTCCTCGCGCAACGGGCGCGATTCGGCCGGCCGCCGCCTCGGCGTGAAGAAGTTCGGCGGCGAAGCCGTGATCGCGGGCAACATCATCATTCGCCAGCGCGGCACGAAATGGCACCCGGGCGTGAATGTGGGTCTGGGCAAGGACCACACCC
>JAEWEX010000107.1 GCA_023389135.1 Pseudomonadota bacterium
CTACCGCCTATCGGTGTTCCCGATCACGGTGCCGCCGCTCGCCGACCGCCGCGGCGACATCGCGCCCCTGGCGCGCCGCATCGCCGCGCGCTGCGCCGCCCAGGAGGGCCGCCGCGTCACCGGCATCTCGCCGGCGGCGCTCGACCTGCTGCGTGCGGCGGACTGGCCGGGCAACCTGCACGACCTGGAAACCGCGCTGTTCCGCGCCGTCATGCTGTCGCCGGGCGGCGACCTGACCGTGGCCGACTTCCCGGACCTGCGCCGCGAGCCGCTGCGCGAGACCGCCGTCCGCGCCGAGCCGCCGCGCCCGCAACCTTCGGTGGCGCTGGTGCGCGACGACGGCCATGCGCGGCCCATGGAGGAGATCGAGGCCGATGTGGTGCGCCACGCCGTGAGGCGCTACGGCGGGCGCATGAGCGAGATCGCCCGCCACCTGGGCGTCGGGCGCTCCACCCTCTACCGCAAGATAAAGGACATCGAAGCGGGGCATGATGCGCCCGGCGGCGGTGATTCCATCCAGCGCATCGCCGGCTGACGGCGCTTTTCATTGCAAACGCGAGCGGCACTGACGACAATGATCGAACGCAACCGTATTCGCTCTCCAAGGAGCCGAGGCATGGGCGCTTCCCGCACGGGCCGACTTTTCTCCTGCGCCGCGATCGCGGCGCTGCTCGCGGGCCCCGGCCTCATCACCGGAGTGCACGCACAGGACATGCCCTCCGCGCCGCTGGAGGACCTGCTGCCGCTGGAGTGGGCCCCGCCCGGCGGCGAGCAGCCGGCCGGCATCGCGACGCGCGCGACCGCGGCCCCGCCGACAGAGCCCACGGCCAATGCCGAGGAACTCATTCCGCTGGACTGGGCGCCGCCCGCGCTCGACGGCGTCATCGCCGGCGAGCAGGTGCGCCAGGCCGTCGCGGACATGCTGGCCGCCGCCGACCACGGCGGATTGCCGCCGGCCATGACGGAGCGACCCGATTTCAAGGCGCTGGCGGAGGCCTATGCGGCCCGGGACAACCGCCCGGTCTGGATCGAGCACGGCGCATTCGGCGAGCGCGCCCGCGCCGCCATCGCACGCATCGCCCGGGCCGACGAGGACGGGCTGGAGCCGGCCGCGTTCCAGCTCCCGTCGCCGGCCGGCGCCGCCGTCGCCGACATGGCCCGCGCCGAGCTGGAGCTGTCGCTTGCGGCGGTGTCCTATGCCCGGCAAGCCGCCGCGGGCCGTCTCGACCCCTCCTCCATCTCCGGCTTCATCAGCGCCGAGCCCGTCGCTCCGGAGCCCGGGGACATCCTCGCCTCGCTGGCCGTCGCCGACGACGCCGCGGCGGTGCTGGACGCCTACAACCCGCCCCACGAGGGCTTCCGCGCGCTGCGCCGCGAGCTCGCGGCGGTGCGCGCCGCACGTCCCGCCGCGCCCATGCCGGAGATCGCCGAGGGCCGCCTGCTGCGCCCCGGCATGCACGATCCGCGCGTGCCCGCGCTGCGCGCCCGGCTCGGCGTCGCCGCCCCGGTCCCCGAGGCCCATCCCGACTGGGACCGCTACGACGACACCCTCGCCGAGGCCGTGCGCGCCTACCAGCGCGACGAGGGCCTGAACGACGAGGCCATCGTCGGCAAGCTGACCCGCAACGCGCTCAACGAGGGCCGCGGCCGCGACGTCGAATCCGACCTGCTCGTCAACATGGAGCGCTGGCGCTGGATGCCGCGCGACTTCGGCGACGACCACGTCATCGTCAACACGCCGGAATACATGGTCCGGGTGGTGAGCAACGGGGTCACGACCCACGAGGCCCGGGTCGTGGTCGGAACCATCAAGACCCAGACCCCGGTGTTCTCCGACGCCATGGAATATCTGGTGGTCAACCCGTCATGGGGCGTGCCGCTGTCCATCGTGAAGCGCGACATGCTGCCGAGGCTCCAGAACGACCCCTACTATCTCGCCCGGCGCGGCATCGACGTCCATGTGGTGCACAAGGGCCGCTCCCGGATGATCGATTCATCCATGGTCGACTGGACCCGAACCGACCTGCGCGGGCTGCATTTCCGCCAGCCGCCCGGCGTCAACAACGCGCTCGGCCGCATCAAGTTCATGTTCCCCAACGAGCACGCGGTCTATCTTCACGACACGCCAACGCGCAACCTGTTCGGCCGCACGGCGCGAGCCTACTCCAACGGTTGCGTGCGCGTGGAGGACCCCTTCGCGCTGGCCGAGGCGATCCTCTCGATCTCCGGCGGCATGGACATCGACCGCGTCAAGCGCATGGTCGGCGGCGGAGAGAAGCGCATCAACCTGACCACGCCGCTTCCGGTCCACCTGGTCTATTTCACCACCTGGGTGGACGAGGCCGGCGAGGTGCAGCATCGGCCGGACGTCTACGGTCATGACGGTCGCATGCGGGCGGCGCTGGGGCTCGGGGCCTGAACGATTTCCCCCGCAATCCGGCGATCTTCAGGGTCCTACATTGCCCGGCGGCGTTTTTTCGCCATCATCTGGGCCTAACCGGGTCAAGTTCCGTGACGGGGGTCCGGCCGGTGTAAGCGGTCGTTTACCAATCTCGGAAACACTCATCGAACCGCGTTGCCGCCCCTTCGGCGGCAAGTGCCGGTCACGAGTATGTCTGTTCGAGCACGGGGCGCGTTTTGTCACCAGCCACGCCGATGAGGCCGAAACTCCGCTGGGTCAGGGCGATAGCCGTGGCCGGACTGGGGTTCGCGGGAGTGATCGTGGGATCCCACGGCCTCCAGAACGCGGTGGCGAACGGCGACACCCGCAGCATCGCCTTCTTCCACACCCACACCAAGGACAGCATCCAGGTCACCTTCAAGCGTGACGGCCGCTACGACCCCGCGGCGCTGGCCCGGCTGAACACCTTCCTGCGCGACTGGCGCAGCAAGGACGAGATCAAGATGGACCCCCGGCTGTTCGATCTCATCTGGGAGATCCAGCGCGAGGGCCGCGGCCGCGAGCCGATCCACATCATCTCGTCCTACCGCTCGCCGAAGACCAACAACATGCTCCGCTCGCGCTCCAAGGGCGTGGCCAAGGCCAGCCAGCACACGCTGGGCAAGGCGATCGACTTCCGCATGCCCGACGTCGCCGCGCAGACCGTGCGCGCCATCGGGCTCAGGATGCAGCGCGGCGGCGTCGGCTATTATCCGCAGGGCGGCGGGTCGTACTTCATCCACGTCGACACCGGCAATGTCCGCCACTGGCCGCGCATGACGCGCCAGCAGCTCGCCAAGGTGTTTCCCGACGGCCGCACCGTTCACATCCCCTCCGACGGCAAGCCCATGGCCGGCTATCAGCTGGCGCTCGCCGACATCAAGCGCGGCCAGTCGTCCCGCGGCGCCCAGATGGCGTCAGCCTCCTCCTCCGGCGGCGGTGTGCTGAGCCGCCTGTTCGGCGGCGGCAGCGACGAGGAGGACGACGAGGCCCCTGCTCCGGCAGCGGCGCCCGCCCCGGTCGCCGCGCAGCCGGCGCTTCCGGTGATGGCGTCGGCGCCGGCCCTGCCGCAGGCACGCCCGGCCCGCATCGCCGCGCTCGCCCGTTCCGGCGAAGCGGGCACGCAGGTGGCGAG
>JAEWEX010000380.1 GCA_023389135.1 Pseudomonadota bacterium
TTGCTGCCGAAATAGTAGTAGATCATGCGCTTGTTGACGCCGGACTCCTCCGCGATGGTGTCGACGCGCGCGCCGGCGAGGCCCTTGGTGGAGAACTCGCGCTCGGCGGCGGCCAGGATCGCCAGCCGCGTGCGCTCGGCGTCGCGCTGCGCCTCGCCCTCGGCGCGGGGGCGGGCGTCGCGTCCGCGGCGGCCTGCATCTGTGGTTGTCACCCCGGCGCGTTCCCTTTGGCGTCGTTCGGGCGGGAGTGAAGTGCAACGGCCCGATAAAGTCCAGTTCCGGACGCGACCGTCCGCTAGCGGCGCCACGCCACCCGGGCCTGGAACAGCGCCGCCGCGCCGTCGACCTCCGCGCGCCGCCACCACAGCTCGGACAGTTCGTCGTCGTTCAGCCGCGTCTGGCCGATCATGGCGTCGGAGCCGTAGTCCTGACCGAGGTTGCGGTCGATCACCAGGAACAGGAACGGGTCGCGCCCGGCCAGGCCGTCGGGCTGCTCGGGCCCGCGCCACGTCAGCCGCCCGTCCTCGGCCGCGGCGATCCCCAGGCTGGCGCAAAGCTCCGCCGCGATCCGCGCCGGCGCGGCGATGCCGCTCGCCTCGCGCGCCTCGTAGGGCGATGTCCAGCCGGCGGCGTCGTGCCGGGCCTCGGTCCACGGCCGCAACTCGTCCATGGACGGCGTGAGGGCGAGGCAGCCGCGTCCGGCGCAAGGACGGCCCGCGGCCTCGGCGTCGGTGAACTCCCGCCGCCCGGCCTCCAGCAGCGCCGCCTGCTGGCCCATCAGCGGCCGGAACACGAAGCGCCACGCCACGTGGGGCCCGACGCCGAACTCCTCGGGGTCGGCGGTGTTGTCCGCGCCATAGGCCGCGATGGTCTCGCGCCGGATGGCGGGGCCGAGATTGTAGCGCTCGACCTGGACGAACGAGACCGCCAGCGGCGCGCCGTCCTCCTCCGCCGTGATCTGGCCGTAGCGCACCACATGGCGGGTGCGCTCCAGCGCCGGCTCCACAGTGTCCAGCAGCAGCACCGCCTTCTCCACCGGCCCCATGTCGCCGTCCGGCCGCATGGCGGAGGACGGGGACAGCGCATCCGTCAGGCGGGCATCGAGGGCGGCCGCGTCCTGCGCGGCGTAGCCGTCGCCCGCGACATGGGCGCGGATCGCCTCGTCCAGGGCATTGGCGGCCGCGTGCGGGGCCAGCAGCAGGGCGGCAGCGAGGGCGGCGGCACGGATCACGGAAAGTCTCCAGATGGCGGCAGGCTTGTCCCTGCGCACTATATTGCCCCTCGCGGGTGGCGCCACCCGCCAAGGCCGCCCCCGATGCGGCGGGCCCGACATCGGGTTTCCCCCCGTGGCGCGCCGTGGCATGGTCCGCCGCTTCCAGACCGAGCGGACCGCCCATGACCGACAGCCCTGCGACGCCCAATGCCCCCGTCACGGCGGGCGACCATGTCGTGCTGGTGGACGGCTCCGGCTACATCTTCCGCGCCTATCACGCGCTGCCGCCGCTGACGCGCACCTCCGACCGGCTGCCGGTCGGCGCGGTGGCGGGGTTCTGCAACATGCTGTGGAAGTTCGTGCGCGGCCACGGGCTCGATCCCGAGCCGACCCACCTCGCCGTGGTGTTCGACAAGAGCGAGAAGACCTTCCGCAAGGGCATCTACCCCGCCTACAAGGCGCAGCGGCCCGACCTGCCGGAGGACCTGGTCCCGCAGTTCCCGCTGATCCGCGCGGCGACGCGGGCCTTCGACCTCGCCTGCGTGGAGCAAGACGGCTACGAGGCCGACGACATCATCGCCAGCTACGCCGAGCAGGCCGCCACCGCCGGGGCCGAGGTCACCATCGTGTCCTCCGACAAGGACCTGATGCAGCTCGTGGGCGACCGCGTGCGGCTCTATGATCCCATGAAGGACAAGCCCATCGGCGCGGCGGAGGTGATGGAGAAGTTCGGCGTCGGCCCCGAGCGGGTGATCGACGTGCAGGCGCTTGCGGGGGACTCGACCGACAACGTCCCGGGCGTGCCCGGCATCGGCGTCAAGACCGCGGCCCAGCTGCTGGCGGAGTTCGGCGACCTGGAGACGCTGCTGGAGCGCGCATCCGAGATCCGGCAGCCCAAGCGGCGCGAGAACCTGACCCTGTTCGCCGAGCAGGCCCGCATCTCCAAGCGGCTGGTCACGCTGGTGCGCGACATGCAGCCGGAGGTGCCGCTGGCCGACATCCGCGTGGTCGCGCCGGATGCCAGACGCCTCGTCGCCTTCCTGAAGGCCATGGAGTTCACCACGCTGACCCGCCGCGTCGCCGAGGCCGCCGAGATCGACATCAACGAGATCGAGCCCGACGCCCAGTGGAAGTCGGGCTCCACCGCCTCCCCATCTTCCCCCTCTCCCCGCGCGCGGGGAGAGGGTCGGGGTGAGGGGGAGAGAGGTGAGGGGGAGAGTGCGGAAAAGCCCTCCACCCCTCCGGCATCCGGCGCCGGCGCGTCCGCTCCCGATGCGTCCACCCCCGACACCGCCGGCCACGCCACCCCCGCCGCCCTCGCGGCCGCGCGCGCCGAAGAGGCCCGCTCGCAGAAGGTGGACCGTTCCGGATACGTCACGATCCGCGACCTCGCCACGCTGGAGCTGTGGGTGTCCGAGGCCATGGAGAACGGGCTGGTCGCGGTCGACACCGAGACCACGTCGCTGGACGCCATGCAGGCCGAGCTCGTGGGCGTCAGCCTCGCGGTCGCGCCCGGCCAGGCCTGCTACATTCCGCTCGGCCACCATGGCGGCGCCGACATGTTCGGCGGCGGTCGCGTCGAGGGCCAGCTCGACATGGACGCGGCGCTGGCGCGGCTCAAGCCCATGCTGGAGGACGCCGGCACGCTGAAGGTGCTCCAGAACGCCAAATACGACATGCAGGTGCTGGCCCGCTGCGGCATCGCCATGGCGCCGGTGGACGACACGCTGCTCATGTCCTACGCGCTGGACGCCGGCCTGCACGGACACGGCATGGACGAGCTGTCGCGGCTGCATCTCGGCCACGACCCGATCAGCTACGACGCCGTCACGGGCACCGGGCGGGCGCGCATCTCGTTCGCGCAGGTGGCCATCGACCGCGCCACCGAATACGCCGCCGAGGACGCCGACGTCACGCTCAGGCTGTGGCGCGTGCTGCGGCCGCGGCTGGTCGCCGACGGCCGCATGACGGTCTATGAGCGGCTGGAACGGCCGCTGATCCCGGTCCTGGAGCGCATGGAGCGCCGCGGCGTCGCCGTCGACCGCCAGATCCTGTCGCGGCTGTCGGGCGAGTTCGCGCAGAAGATGGGGGCCATCGAGGAGGACATCTTCGCGCTGGCCGGCGAACGGTTCAACCTGGGCAGCCCCAAGCAGATGGGCGACATCCTGTTCGGCAAGCTCGGCCTGCCCGGCGCCACCAAGACCAAGACCGGCGCCTGGTCCACCGGCGCGCAGGTGCTGGAGGACCTCGCCGCCGCGGGCCACGACCTGCCGCGCCGCATCCTCGACTGGCGCCAGCTCGCCAAGCTGAAGTCGACCTACACCGACGCGCTGCCGGCCTACATCCATCCGCAGACCGGCCGCGTCCACACCTGCTTCGCGCTGGCCGCCACCACCACCGGCCGGCTGTCCTCGTCGGAGCCCAACATCCAGAACATCCCGGTGCGCACCGAGGAGGGCCGGCGCATCCGCACCGCCTTCGTGGCGGAGCCCGGCACCCGGCTGATCTCGGCGGACTATTCGCAGATCGAGCTCAGGGTGCTGGCGCACATGGCCGACATCCCCCAGCTCCGCGAGGCCTTCTCCGACGGGCTCGACATCCACGCCATGACGGCCTCGGAGATGTTCGGCGTGCCCATCGCCGGCATGGACCCCATGGTGCGCCGCCGCGCCAAGGCCATCAATTTCGGCATCATCTACGGCATCTCGGCCTTCGGGCTGGCCAACCAGCTCTCGATCCCGCGCGAGGAGGCCGGCGCCTACATCAAGCGCTATTTCGAGCGCTTCCCGGGCATCCGCGACTACATGGAGGCCACCAAGGCGGCCGCCCGCGAGCACGGCTACGTCACCACCATCTTCGGCCGGCGCTGCCACTATCCCTCGATCCGCGCCTCCAACCCGGCGGAGCGCGCCTTCAACGAGCGCGCCGCCATCAACGCGCCGATCCAGGGCTCGGCCGCCGACATCATCCGCCGCGCCATGGTGCGCATGGACGCGGCGCTGGAGGATGCGGGCCTTGCGGCGCGCATGCTGCTGCAGGTCCATGACGAGCTGATCTTCGAGGCCCCGGAGGGGGAGGTGGAGGCGACGCTGCCGGTGGTCGCCCGCATCATGGAGGAGGCCCCGCTGCCCGCGGTGCAGCTCGCCGTGCCGCTGAAGGTGGACGCCCGCGCCGCGTCCAACTGGGACGACGCGCACTGAGGCGGGGCCACGTCCCCTGTCATCCCGGACGGCGAAGCCGATCCGGGATCCAGGAACACCGCCCCGTCCCGGCGGTAACGCCGTGCGTCCTTCGAGACGCGGCCATGCGGCCGCTCCTCAGGATAAGGACCGGCGGCGCATGGCTCTACCGCTCGATGCACCGCATCCGTCCCTGATGCCGAGGCCGTCTCGAAGCACGCAAGCGGGTGACCGAAGCTGGGCCCTCCGGTCGAGCCGGAGGGCGACGGCGGATCGGGCAACGTCCCCTGTCATCCCGGACGGCGAAGCCGATCCGGGAACCAGGAACACCGCCCGTCCCGCCCGTCCCGGCAGCAATACCGTGCGTCCTTCGAGACGCGGCCTGCGACCGCTCCTCAGGATAAGGACCGGCGGCGCATGGCTCTACCGCTCGATGCAGCGGAACCGTCCCTGATGCCGAGGCCGTCTCGAAGCACGCACGCGGGTGACAGAAGCTGGGCCCTCCGGTCAAGCCGGAGGGCGACGGCGGATCGGGCAACGTCTCCTGTCATCCCGGAAACGGCGAAGCCGTTATCCGGGATTCAGGAACACCGCCCGTCCCGGCGGCGAACGCCGCGGGCCGGAGGGTCGCGCCCTCACGCCACCGCGCGGCTCAGCGCGCATTCCGACCACAGCCGGCCCAGCGCGTCGACCAGATGGTCGATGTCGGCGTCGGTGTGGAGCGGGCCGGGCGTGAAGCGCAGCCGCTCGGTGCCGCGCGGCACGGTCGGGTAGTTGATGGGCTGGACGTAGATGCCGGCATTGTCCAGCAGCCAGTCGCTGATCCACTTGCACTTGACGGGATCGCACACCATCACCGGCACGATGTGGCTGTCATTGGCCATGTAGGGGATGCCGAGCCGGTCGAGCCGGGCGCGCAGTTTGGCGACCTGGGCGCGCTGCTGTTGGCGCTCGGTGTCGCTCTCCTTGAGGTGGCGGATCGAGGCGATGGCGCCCGCCGCGATCGCCGGCGGCAGCGCGGTGGTGAAGATGAAGCCCGAGGCGAACGAGCGCACGAAGTCGCACAGCGCCGCGGAGGCCGCGATGTAGCCGCCCATGACGCCGAACGCCTTGCCGAGCGTGCCCTCGATCACGGTGAGGCGGTCCATCAGCCCCTCGCGCTCGGCGACGCCGCCGCCGCGCGGCCCGTAGAGGCCGACCGCGTGCACCTCGTCCAGATAGGTCATGGCGCCGTGCTTCTCGGCCACGTCGCACAATTCCGCGATGGGCGCGATGTCGCCGTCCATGGAATAGACGCTCTCGAACGCCACGATCTTCGGCCGTCCGGGCTCCACGGTGGAGAGCAGCCGGTCCAGGTCGCGCGGGTCGTTGTGCTTGAACACCCGGCACTCGGCGCGGCTGTGGCGGATGCCCTCGATCATGGAGGCGTGGTTGCCGGCGTCCGACAGCACCACGCAGTTCGGCAGCAGCGAGGCCAGCGTGCTGAGCGAGGCCCAGTTGGACACGTAGCCCGAGGTGAAGATCAGCGCCGCCTCCTTGCCGTGCAGGTCGGCCAGCTCGCGCTCCAGCAGCACATGGTAGTGGTTGGTGCCGGAGATGTTGCGGGTGCCGCCGGCGCCGGCGCCGCAGCGCTCCAGCGCCTCGTGCATGGCGTCCAGCACCTTGGGGTGCTGCCCCATGCCCAGATAGTCGTTGGAGCACCACACCGTGACCTCGCCCTCGCGACCGTCGCAATGGCGCATGGCGCGGGGGAACGCGCCCTTGCGGCGCTCCAGGTCGGCGAACACGCGGTAGCGGCCCTCGTCGCGCAAGCCATCGAGTTTGGCGCGGAAGAAGTGTTCGTAGTTCATGGCTTACCTCCGATGGGTCGGGGACGCGGGCCGAAGGCCGGGGCGTCGGCGGCGGGATCGGGCCGGCGCGAGGCGAGGCCCCAGCTCCACAGCGCGGCCGCGGGCAGCGGCACGACCAGGAACCAGTGCTCCACCACCGCCAGCGCCATCAGCGCCGCCGTGAGGACGAGGCCGGTGGCCTCGAAGGGGCCGGCCCCGGGCGCCATGGCGCCCTGGACCAGCAGGATCGTGGCGACCGTGGACGCCGTGACCGAAACCGGGAAGAACAGGTTCATCGGCCGCCGCGTGAAGTAGCTCCTGAGATGGGACAGATGGTCCGGCAGGAACTCCTCGGTCAGGTTGGGCACGCCGAAGAACACGTTGAGCTTCGTTGACAGCCGCATCAGCCACAGCACGAGGAAGGTCCACGTTCCCACCTGGTTCGCCCCGCCCCAGGTCAGCGCCGCGACGAGCGCAAGCGAGGCCACCAGGGCGATCTCGTGCCACATTATAGCTTGGAAGGCC
This sequence comes from Pseudomonadota bacterium, assembly GCA_023389135.1. Lineage (GTDB taxonomy): Bacteria > Pseudomonadota > Alphaproteobacteria > Rhizobiales > Methylopilaceae > Agaricicola. The sequence goes on from JAEWEX010000380.1 coordinate 6,747, forward strand.
TGTAAGAAATGGCGGAATCCGGTGATTCCGTCGCCCCGGACGATACGCCGCGGTCCGGTGAGATAGCCCATCAGG
>JAEWEX010000121.1 GCA_023389135.1 Pseudomonadota bacterium
CGGTGGAAGGCTATGAGCCGCACCCGCTGATCCGTGCGCCGGTGGCGGTGTGAGCCTCCCCGTCGTCCTGATCGCGGCCGTCGCCCGCAACGGCGTCATCGGCGCGGGCAACCGGCTGCCGTGGCGGATATCCTCGGACCTCAAGCGCTTCAGGGACCTGACATGGGGCCGGCCCATGGTGATGGGCCGCAAGACCTTCCAGTCCATCGGCAAGCCGCTGCCGGGGCGCGAGACCATCGTCGTCTCCGGCGCCGGCTTTGCCGCCGAGGGCGTGGAGGTCGCGCCCGATGTGGCGTCCGCTCTGGCGCTCGCCGGCGCGCGCGCGCGCGCCATGGGCGCCGACAGCGTGGCGGTGGTGGGCGGAGGCGCGGTCTACGAGGCGACGATGGCAGCGGCCGACCGGCTGGAGATCACCGAGGTCGATGCCGAGGTCGAAGGTGATGTCCGGTTTCCCGCGATCGACCCCCGCATCTGGGTCGAGACGGCGCGCAGCCGCGGCGTGCCTGGACCCCGGGACGACCACGCTTACGCTTTCGTGACCTATACGCGCCGTGCCGCCACGCCCTCCCGCCGTTGACTTCGCTCCGCGCTGGCACCACCTGCAATGCCAAGCCGGTTGAAGACGCGGGGGCTGTCGCCTACAAACGCGCGCAAATGCCCGGCACATGCCGGCCCGATACGGAGTGGGAGACGATATGCCCTGGAGCAATCAGAGCGGCGGCGGTGGCGGCGGCGGGCCGTGGCGGCAGAACCCCGGGCCGTGGGGTTCCGGGCCTCAGTCGTCCGGACCGACCCCGCCCGACCTAGAGGACCTGCTGCGCCGCGGCCAGGACCGCCTGCGCCGCGCCATGCCCGGCGGCGGCCCCATGGGCGGCAAGACCATCGCGCTGATCGCCATTCTGGGCCTGATCGGCTGGGGCTTGACGGGGTTCTACCGCGTGCAGGCCGATGAGCGCGGCGTGGTGCTGCGGTTCGGCCAGTACGTGTCGGACACCGCGCCGGGCCTGCACTATCATTTGCCCTATCCCATCGAGACGGTGCTGCTGCCCAAGGTGACGCGAGTCAACCGCGTCGATGTCGGCATGCGGATCGACGATGGCCGGCGCGCGCCCATCCGCGAGGTCACCGAGGAATCGCTGATGCTCACCGGCGACGAGAACATCGTCGACGTGAACTTCTCGGTGTTCTGGGTCATCAACGACGCGCCGCGCTTCCTGTTCAACATCCAGAACCCGGAGGCCAGCATCAAGGCGGTCGCCGAGAGCGCCATGCGCGAGGTGATCGGAAATTCCACGCTGCAGCCCATCCTGACCGGCGCGCGCCAGACCACGGAGGCCGCCGTTCAGGACCTGATGCAGCGCACGCTGGACACCTACCAGGCCGGCGTGCAGATCAGCCAGGTGCAGCTCCAGAAGGTCGATCCGCCGCAGCAGGTCATCGACGCCTTCCGCGACGTGCAGGCCGCGCGCGCCGACCAGGAGCGCATCCAGAACGAGGCCCAGGCCTACGCCAACCGCGTGGTGCCCGAGGCGCGAGGCGAGGCCGCCCGCATCACCCAGTCCGCGGAGGCCTACAGCGAGCGCGTCGTCGCCGAGGCCACCGGTCAGGCGAGCCGCTTCTCGCAGATCTACACGGAATACGCCAAGGCGCCCGACATCACGCGCCAGCGCCTGTTCCTCGAAACCATGGAGCGGGTCTATTCGGGCATGGACAAGGTCATCATCGACCAGAAGAACGGCGGCAATGGCGGGCAGGGCGTGGTGCCCTACCTGCCGCTGAACGAACTGCAGCGGAACGCGCCCCAGCAGCAGGCGCCGCGCACCTCGGGAGACAACCAATGAGGCTCGGCATCATCGGCGGCGCGGTCCTGTTCCTGGTCGCCGCCGCGGTGGTGGTGGCGCTCAGCGCCGCCTTCACCGTCCACCAGACCCAGCAGGCCCTCGTCCTGCGCTTCGGCGACCCGGTCCGCGTGATCCGGGAGCCGGGGCTCAACTTCAAGGTGCCGTTCGTCGACACCGTGGTGAAGATCGACAACCGCATCCTCGACCTCGACCTGCCGGCGCAGGAGGTCATCGCCTCCGACCAGAAGCGTCTCGTGGTCGACGCCTTCGCGCGGTACCGCATCGCCAATCCGCTGCTGTTCTACCAGACCGTCAGCACCATCGAGGGCGCCAACAACCGCCTGATCACCTTCCTGAATTCGGGCATGCGTCGCGTGCTGGGCGAATCCAGCTTCGAGCAGGTGGTGCGTGACCAGCGCACGGCTCTCATGGCGCGCATCCGCGACCAGATGAACCGCGAGGCGGAGGGCCTCGGGCTCGCCGTGGTGGATGTCCGCATCCGTCGCGCCGACCTTCCGGAGGCCAACAGCCAGGCGATCTTCAGCCGCATGCAGACGGAGCGCCAGCGCGAGGCGGCCGAGATTCGCGCCCAGGGCGCGGAGGCGGCCCAGCGCATCCGCTCGCGGGCCGAGCGCGACAGCGCCGTGATCGTGGCGGAGGCCAACCGCGACGCCGAGATCCGGCGAGGCCAGGGCGACGCCGAGCGCAACGGCATCTTTGCCGCGGCATTCGGCCAGGACCCGGCGTTCTTCGCGTTCTACCGCTCCATGCAGGCCTACGAGGCCGGTCTGAGCGGGCAGGACACGCGGCTCGTGATCTCGCCGGATTCGGACTTCTTCCGGTTCTTCAACGATCCGCTCGGCACGCCCGACACGACGACATCGGCCGACGCCGCCCGTCAATGAGCGACCTTGTCGTCGCCGTCGGGCTGGTCCTGGCGATCGAGGGCATCGTGTTCGCAGCCTTCCCGGCGGCAACCCGGGAAGCGCTCGCGGCGGCGGCGGCAACGCCGGACTGGATCCTCCGCCGGACCGGCATCGTCGCCGCCGTGATCGGCGTCGCCATCGTCTGGCTGATCCGCGGGTGACATCCGTGCCGGTGACATCCGCGCGAGGGCACCCCCGGGCCACTGGCGGCCGGCTCGTCGGCTGCACATAATCCGCTGGACATGCTGGCGCCGGGGCGTCGAGGAGTGTGCAGATGCCGCATTGTTGGATCAACGCGCCGATGCGCCTGGCGGCCGCGGCCGCCATGGTGGGCTGCGCCCTCGCCACAACCGCTGTCGCCCAGACCGGCGCGCGGGGACCAGACGATCTCATCAGCCTGATCGCCGAGGTCGAGGACAGCGTGGTGCTGATTTCCACGTCGCAGAATGTCGGCGGCGGCCAGGGGGACAGTCCGCCCGAACTATCGCCGGACGTTCCGCTGGACGAGTTCTTCCAGGAGTTCTTCGAGCGCCAGCAGCGCGGCGAGGGCCGCTCGCGGCAGACCGGGGAGGGCTCCGGCTTCGTGATCGATCCGGCAGGCGTCATCGTCACCAACAATCACGTGATCGACGGTTCCGACGGCATCGAGGTGACGTTCAATGACGGCACCAAGCTCGCGGCCGAGGTGATCGGCCGCGACAAGGAGACCGACCTGGCAGTCCTCAGGGTCCAGCCGGCCTCGCCGCTGCCCTCCGCGCGCTTCGGCGACAGTGACGGGCTCCAGATCGGCGAGTGGGTGGTGGCGCTCGGCAATCCGTTCGGGATCGGCCTGTCGGCGTCCTCGGGCATCGTCTCGGGCCGCAACCGCGACATCCGCTCCGGCCGGTTCGACAGCTACATCCAGACCGACGCCGCCATCAACAAGGGCAATTCCGGCGGGCCGCTGTTCAATCTGGCCGGCGAGGTGGTTGGCATCAACACCGCCATCCTGTCGCCGACCGGGGGCTCCATCGGCATCGGCTTCGCGGTGCCCTCGCGCACCGCGCAGCGGGTGATCGAGCAGCTGATCGAGTTCGGCGAGACGCGGCGCGGCTATCTCGGCGTGCGCATCCAGGACGTCACCCAGGAGATCGTCAGCCGCCTCGGTCTCGACCGCATCCGCGGCGCGCTGATCGCGGGCGTCACGGCCGGCGGCCCGGCGGAGGCCGCGGGCCTGCGGGTCGGCGACGTGGTGCTGACGGTCAACGGCCAGCCCGTGGACGGCTCCCGCGCCCTGCAGCGTCTGATCGCCGACGCCGGCAATGACGAGGCGGTGGAGCTGGGCGTCCTGCGCGACAGGACCGAGCAGACCGTCCGCGTCACCCTCGGGCGGCTGGAGGAGGTCGCCGACGCGTCCACGGACGCCGACGATCCGTCGCCCGAGCCGGAGGTCGATCCGACCGGCACCGGACGCGCGTTCGGCGCTGTGTTCGCCGAACTGACCGATGAACTGCGCACCACCTACCGCATCGACGCCACCGTGAAGGGCACGCTGGTGGTGGTCGAGGTCGACGCCGGATCGCCGCTGGAAGCCGCCCAGATCGCGCCCGGCTTCGTGCTGATCGAGGTCCAGCAGAACGCGGTCCGCGACGCACAGGGGCTCTCGGAACGGATCGACAGCCTCAAGGTCGCCGGCAAGTCCACCGCCCAGCTTCTGTTCTCGAGCCCCGACGGGGCCTACCGCTTCGTGACCGCGCCGCTGGAATAGCGCCTCGGGTTACGCCGCGAACTCGTCCGCCGAATATCCCTGAAGGAACAGCAGGGCGGACAGGTCGGAATGGTCGATGCGGGCATGGGCGGCGGCGGCGACCGCCGGCTTTGCATGGAACGCGACGCCGAGGCCGGCTTCCCCCAGCATGTCGAGGTCGTTGGCGCCGTCCCCCACGGCGAGGGTCTCCGCGGCCGACAGGCCCAGGCGGTCGCGCAGCTCCACCAGCGCGGACAGCTTCGCCTCCCGGCCTAGGATCGGCTCGCGCACGCTGCCTGCCAGCACCCCGTCCTCGGCTTCGAGGACATTGCTGCGGTGCTCGTCGAAGCCCAGCTGCCGGGCGATTGGGCCGGTGAACACGGTGAAGCCGCCGGACACCAGCGCCGCATAGCCGCCGTCGCGGCGCATGGTCATGACCAGCGCGCGGCCGCCCGGCGTCAGCGTGATGCGCTCGGCCAGCACCTTGTCCACCACGCCGGCCGGCAGTCCGGCCAGCAGACCGACGCGTTCCCGCAGCGCCGGCTCGAATTCGATCTCGCCGCGCATGGCGCGCTCGGTGATGGCGGCGACGTGCTCCTTCAGGCCGAGCTCGTCGGCAAGCTCGTCGATGCATTCCTGCCCGATCAACGTGGAGTCCATGTCGGCGATCAGCAGCCGCTTTCGGCGCCCCGCCAGCGGCTGCACCGCCACGTCGGCGGGCGCCGCCAGAACCGCACGGACGGCCTCGGCCAGCATGCGCGCGTCTTGACCCGACGCAGGCTCGAAGGGAATGTCCGCCGCCACGCCGGGGGAAAGCCAGCGTGTAGCGCCGGCGCGCGGCAAGGCGCCGGCGGCGCGCTCGAGCGTGGCGCCGTCGAGGGCGGGGCGGGCGGGATCTGAAACGAGGGTGGCGACGTGGGTCATGAAAGCTCTGGCGGGATCGAGGCCGTGCTTATCGCCGGTCCGACCGCGAGCGGCAAGACCGCAGCGGCATTGGCCATCGCGCAGGCCATCGGAGGAACGGTCATCAATGCCGACAGCATGCAGGTCTATGGCGGCCTGCCGATCCTGACGGCACGGCCGACGGCGGACGAGGAAGCGCGCGTACCTCATCGGCTGTTCGGCCATGTGGATGCCGGCGAGGTCTACTCGGTAGGCAGATGGATCAATGACTTGCGCCAGATTATTGAAGTGGACTGCCGGGACGTTCAAGCGATGTCCCAGCGGCGCGCGCCGCCTGTCATCGTCGGCGGCACCGGCCTCTACTTCACCGCGCTCACCGAGGGGCTGGCGCCGGTCCCGGAGGTTCCGGGCGATATCCGGGCGGCATGGCGCGCCCGCGCGGAAGAGGCGGCCGCCGGCGACCTGCATGCCGCGCTTGTGCGGCGCGATCCGGTCATGGCGGCGCGGCTGCGGCCGACCGATAGCCAGCGGCTGGTACGCGCGCTGGAGGTGTTCGACGCCACCGGGCGTTCGCTGGCAAGCTTCCAGCAGGAGGGCGGTAAGCCGCTGATCGAACCGCGGCGCACCCTGCGCCTCCTGCTGGAGGTTGACCCCGAGGAGCTGCGCCGGCGCATCGACGCGCGGTTCGACGCCATGCTGGACGCGGGCGCCATGGCGGAAGCTCGCGCGCTGGGCGCACGTGGCCTCGACCCCGCGCTTCCCGCCATGAAGGTCCACGGCGTGCCCTGGTTGCTCGCGCATCTGCGTGGCGAGGTTTCGC
>JAEWEX010000429.1 GCA_023389135.1 Pseudomonadota bacterium
CCGCTGCCGGAGGGCGTCCCGGCTGGGCTCGCCGCCGCGGCGTCGGCCGGCGATCCGGCCGCGATCCACGAGGTCGGATCGCGGCTCATGGACGGGCGCGGCGTCGACCGCGATTCCTCCGCCGGTGTGCTGTGGCTCGCCCGCGCGGCGGAGGCCGGCAGGCCCCAGGCGCAGTTCAGGCTAGGCAGCGCGCTGGACAAGGCCGTCGGCACGCCGCGCGACCCGGCCGCCGCAGTGCGCTGGTACCGGGCGGCGGCCGACCGCGGCCACGTCAAGGCCATGCACAACCTCGCCGTGATGCACGCCGAGGGCGCGCTTGACCGGCCGGACTACGCCGCCGCCGCCGACTGGTTCCGCCGCGCCGCCGAGCACGGCGTGCGCGACAGCCAGTTCAACCTCGCGGTCATGCTCGCCCGAGGCCTCGGCGTGCCGCAGGATCTGGCCGCCGCCTTCAAGTGGTTCTCGGTCGCCGCCGCCGCCGGCGACGATGGCGCCGCCGCCAAGCGCGACCAGATCGAGCCGAAGCTGGAGCCCGCCGACCTGGTCGCCGCCCGGCTCGAGGCCCAGACCTTCCGGCCGGCCCCCGCCGACCCTGCGGTCAACGACGAGGCCGACGACGACGACCGCTGGCGCGACGCCGCGCCGCGCACCTCCGCCCGCGCCCGCTGACCGGACGGCCGCCCGCCGGTCCGCGCTGGACCGCATGTTTTCCAAGGCTGGAACGGTTGCAAATCGTCGGGAAAGGGGCTTTAGAGGCCCCTTAAGGTCCGATGCCTCAGATTGACTAAAATCGAGGCAGACAACCTTCCGCCCGATGACACCCGACTGCGGTCTGGCTCCGGAACCGACGACCCGTGCAAGTCTATCTGCCCATCGCCGAAATCCCCGTGAACATCTTGATGATTCTGGGGATGAGCCTGGCGGTGGGGTTCATCTCGGGGATGTTCGGCATCGGCGGCGGTTTCCTGATGACGCCGCTGCTGATCTTCACGGGCGTCCCGGCCGCCATCGCCATCGGCACCGAGGCCGCCCAGATCGCCGCCTCCTCCTTCGCCGGCTCGCTGACCTACTGGCGCAAGAAGGCGCTCGATCTCAGGCTGGCGGGGGTCTTGCTGGTCGGCAGCGTGATGGGCACCGGGCTCGGCGTCGTCTCGGTCGGGCTGCTGTCCAGGCTCGGCCAGCTCGATGCGGTGATCGCGGTCTGCTACGTCGGCTTCCTCGGCGCCATCGGCGGCCTGATGCTGGTGGAGAGCACCCGCGCCATCCTGCGCACCCGCGGCGGCAAGCCCGCCACGCGCCGCCGGCCGGGCCAGCACAGCTGGGTCCACGGCCTGCCGTTCAAGATGCGGTTCAAGCGCTCGATGATCTATGTGAGCGTGATCCCGCTGATCGGGATCGGAGCCTTCGTCGGCTTCGTCGGCTCGGTGCTGGGCATCGGCGGCGGCTTCATCCTGGTGCCGGCGCTGGTCTACCTGTTCCGGGTGCCGACCAGCGTGGTGGTTGGAACCTCGCTGTTCAACATCCTCGTCACGATGCTGTTCGCGACGGTGCTGCATGCGGCGACCAACTATGCGGTCGACGCCGTCCTGGCGCTGCTGCTGATGATCGGCGGCTCGATCGGGGCCCAGTTCGGCGCCCGTGCCGGCCAGAAGCTGAAGGGGGAGCAGCTGCGCTTCTTCCTCGCCCTGCTGCTGCTGGCGGTGGGCGCGCGCTTCGCCATCGACCTGATCGCGACGCCGCTGCAGCCGTTCTCCTACACGGTGGGGGAGGCGATATGACCCGGGCCAGCCCCGTCATCGCCGCCATTCTCGCCGCCGGCCTGGCGCTCCCGGCCGCGTCGCCGGCCGCCGCCGAACGCATGACCATGTCTCTGTCCGAGCACCGCGTGGTGATCACCTCGGGCTTCACCGGCACCAATGTGGTGCTGTTCGGCGTGATCGAGGCCGACGGCCGCAGCGTGTCGCGGCCCGGCGGCTACCAGATGGTGGTGACGGTGCGCGGCCCCCGCCGCGACGTCACGCTGCGCCGCAAGGAGAGGGTCGGCGGCGTGTGGGTCAACTGGGGCTCGCGGACGTTCACCGACGTGCCGCAATATCTCGCCATCCTGTCGTCGCGCCCGCTGGACGAGATCGCGACCCCGGCGCTGCGGCGCCGGCTGTCCATCGGCGTTGCCGCCAACATGCCGCCGCCGGAGCCGGGCGACGAGGCCATGGGCCTGCCGCAGCTCGTGGAGCTGAAGGAGGAGAACGGCCTGTTCCGCTCTGACCCGGGCGGCGCGGTGTTCCTGTCGCGCAGCCTGTTCCGCGCCACCATCCCGCTGCCCTCCAACGTTCCCATCGGCGCCTTCGAGGTGGAGGCCCGGCTGTTCGCCGGCGACACCCCCGTCGCCGCCCAGACCACGGCGCTGGAGGTGGTGAAGGCGGGCTTCGAGGCCGACGTCGCCGACCTCGCCCGCGAGCAGCCCTGGGCCTACGGCTTCGGCGCCGCCTTCCTCGCGATCCTGTCGGGCTGGCTCGCCTCGGTCGCCTTCCGCCGCGACTGACCCGGCCCGGGCCGTCCGTCCAAGGACGTGTTGGCCCGCCACCTCGCCGATGATAATCCCTTGGCCGAGCGGTGGGGCCAGTGCCCCGCCGGCCGCAGGACAAGGCCTTGGACGCACTGCCCACATCGCCGGAAACGCGCCCCGCGGCGGGGTTCGAGATCGCCGCCGTCTCGCACCGCCTGCTCGGGCGCGAGGTGCTGTCCGGCGTCACCCTGTCCATCGCCGAGCGGCGGGTCGCGCTGATCGGCGCCAACGGCTCCGGCAAGACCACCTTCGCGCGCTGCCTCAACGGCCTGATCGTACCCGACGAGGGCACGGTCGCCATCGACGGGCTCGACACCCGGTCGCAGGGCGCCGAGGTGCGCCGCCGCGTCGGCTACCTGTTCCAGAACGCCGATCACCAGATCGTCTATCCCGTGGTCGACGAGGAGATCGGCTTCGGCCTGCGCAACATGGGCCGGACGAGGGAGGAGACCGCGGTGGCGGTGGCCGACATCCTCGCCCGCTTCGACGCAGGGCACCTGGCCGAGCGCCCGGTCCATGCACTGTCCGGCGGCGAGAAGCGGCTGGTGACGCTTTTGTCGGTGCTGGTGATGCAGCCGCGTCACCTGGTGCTGGACGAGCCGACCACGGGGCTCGACCATGGCCAGAAGCGCCGGCTCGCCGATCTTGTGGCCGGCCTGCCGCAGTCGGTCGTCATGATCACCCACGATTTCGAACAGATCCGCAACTTCGACCGGGCCATCGCATTCCAGGGCGGCCGTGTGGTGCTGGACGGCGAGCCGCGCTTCGTGGTGCCGCGCTGGATCGAGGCATATTCATGATCGCCGGGCTGTACGTCCCCGGCGACAGCGTCGTCCACCGCATGCCGGTGGGCGCAAAGCTGGTTGCGCTCGCGGCCGTCGGCGCGCTGGCCCTGTTCGCGCCCGGGCCGGGGGTCACGGTCCTTGCCATCGGCGTGGTGCTGGCGCTCATGCGCCATGCCGGCGTGCCGCTGCGGTGGCTGCGCGGCACCGCGCTGACGCTTTTCCTTTTCGCGGGCGCTATCGTCGGCTTCCACTGGCTGAACGGCACGCCGGCCATGGGGGTTGCCGCGGCGCTGGGGCTGGTGCTTGCCGTGCTGGCGGCCAGCCTCGTCACCGCAACCACCCGGGTCTCGGCCATGACCGACGCCATGGCGCGGGCCATGGCGCCGCTCGCGCTCGCCGGCATCCGTCCCGACCGCGCGGCCTTCGCCGTGGCGCTGGCGATCCGGCTCGTTCCGGGCCTCGCCGCCGAGCTTGGCGCACTGCAGGAGGCGCGGCGCGCCCGCGGCGCCCGAGGCGTGTCCGCACAGGTCGCCTCGCCACTCATCATCAATTCCCTGCGCCGGGCCGACGAGATGGCGCTCGCCATGCAGGCCCGCGGCTTCGACGCCCGCCCGCCCGCGCCTTCCCGAGGAGACGACCCCGCATGACCGCCCGCGCCATCGTCCATGTCGCCCTGTTTGCCGCCATCATCGGTGCGCTGGGGCTGATGCCGCCCATCGCCGTGCCGTTCGTGCCGGTGCCCATCACCGCGCAGACGCTGGGCGTGATGCTGGCGGGCGCCATCCTCGGGCCGAGGCGCGGGGCGCTGGCGGTGATCCTGTTCGTGGCGCTGGTGGCGGCCGGACTGCCCCTGCTGGCGGGCGGCCGCGGCGGACTGGCGGTGTTCGCGAGCCCGACGGTCGGCTTCCTGGTCGGCTTCATCCCCGGCGCCTTCGTCACCGGCCTTCTGGTCGACCGCTTCTGGCGCAACCTCAACGTCGCCACGGCCTTCGCCGCCGCGGCGCTGGGCGGGGTCGTCACCGTCTACCTGTTCGGCATACCGGGCCTCGCCCTCGTCACCGGCATGTCGCTGCCGCAGGCGGCCGCGGCCACGCTCGCCTTCGTGCCGGGCGACCTGATCAAGGCCGGCGTCGCCGCGGTCATCGTCATGTCGGTCCGCCGCGGCTACCCGGCCATCCGAGAGGGCGCGGCGGCCTGAGCGGCCAGCACCAGCGCGCTTCCGAGCCCGCCCGCCGCGGCGATGGTGGCAAGGCCCGCGGCCCCGGCGGGTGCGCGGCGCAGTTCGTGGAACAGCCGGACGGCCAGAATGGCCCCTGACGCGCCGATGGGATGCCCGCGCGCCAGCGCGCCGCCGCCGCGGTTGACCGCGGACGGGGCGAGCCCGATGTCGCCGATGCAGGCCATGGCCTGGATCGCGAACGCCTCCATCACCTCCGCGACGGCCATGTCCGCGGCGACGAGCCCGGCGC